>PWRA01000086.1 GCA_003556385.1 Dehalococcoidia bacterium
AGCGCCGGGACCCCGGGGGGGACCGGTATCTTGCCTTCGCAGGTGCTCTCCGTCTCGATATATGCCCGCCTGAGCGCTTCTTCTTTGTCAAAGCTGCTGCGCATGGCACATACTCCGCCGAAACATGCGCAGTCTCCCCATGCCATAAGGATCTTGCAGTTGGCCCTGAGTTCCTTGAGGGCCTCCTCCTCTTCAGTGTTCCCTACCGAGCCCTCCACAATGCCGACATCCACAGGTGTGAACTCCTTGATATCGGTAATCGGACTCCTCTGGAATGCCACCTTCTCGGCGAGGTCGACTATGGCCTCATCGATATCCAGGAATGACATATGGCAACCTGCACAGCCCTCCAACCAGACCGTGGCTACTTTCACCTTTGCCATGTTACCAGCTCCTCCTTGTTACGCGTTGTCATCTCTTCACCTGTCTGGAGATCTCGTTCAATATGTCCGGATCGGCCTTGATGCCGCGAGGCGGTTTGACCAGGCGCGAGGTCGACCTGGTTGCTCCGTCCAGCGTCGTGTACTTCCCGCGTACCTCGGCCCAGGTTGGTGACGGGAGTATCACATCAGCCTTCGTGTTCCCGGGCGGGAGATAGCTCGACTGGATGACCAGGAAGTCCAGCCCCTTGCGGAGGCCGGCGAGATGCTTGCCGTCAACGGCATCGTCGGATATCAGCACATAGAGGGCCTTCACAGAGCCGTTCTGCAGGTGCTCCGTGACAGACCGTGATGGACCGGCTATTCCCATGTCCCACGCGCCGCGGCTATTGCCCCCCGGTTTCAGAGAGATGACCTGCGGTCGTCCCTGGTTCCGGGTGCCGGTGACGGAGGCCAGCCTGAGAATCGATGCTATGAGTTGCGGGTCATTATGCTGCAGGATGCCGTCACCATAGACGACGACACCGCGTTTGGCCTTGCCGAGCAGCTCGGCCGCGGCAAGCAGGTCGTCGGAGGCCATCCCCAGTTGTTTGCTGCCCTCCCTGGCATCGATCTTCTGGAGTGAGGCGGCCGCTTTCGTCGCTTCCGCCGAGTCAGCCTTCTTACTCTTCTCGAGGACGGCTTTGGCAAGCACGTCGAGCGCCAGCGGGCTCTTGTTCTCTTTCGGTTTCAGCCACAGCGAGGCATGGTAAGGAAAGGCGTTCCTCACCGGGTCCACTACGATCAAGGTTGCCTGGTTCTGCCTGGCGGCCCTGGCCACGTAAGAACCGGCCACAGGATGGCTCTCTACGGGGTCTGCTCCGATGACGACTATACAGTCGGCCTTCAGTATCGCCTCCAGCGGGGCTTCGATATCCAACCCCTGCTGACCGCCATGGTCCTTGATACCGCGGGCGATAGTGCGGTAGACATCTCCGTCGAGTGTATCGATCAGCTCGCTCCCGATGCTTTCCGTCATGAGGTCCCTGAAAGCCGCGAGGGCTTCATTGCTGGCCTGGCTTGACGCTATGCCCGCTATGCTTTTGCCGCCGTGTTGTTGCTTGATCGCGGCAAGTCTGCTGGCTACCGTGGCTATGGCCTCAGCTAGCGGTCGGGGCTCGAGCCTGCCGCGACCGTTTCTTACAAGCGCGGTTCCGACCCGTTCGCCGTGCGCCTCCAACGGGACAAAACGCCCTTTGTGACAGAGAATACCGCGTTTGTCGGCCATGTCGGGGCTGTCGATCCGCACCAGTCTGTTGTCCTTGACCAGGGCTTCGATCTTGCAGCCGATGCCGCATATTGGGCATACGCTGCTTATCTTCTGGCATTCATCGGGCCGTCCCTTGTAGGCGCTGTCTTTGGAGTAGATGGTGCCTGTCGGACAGGCCTGGAAACAGGCGCCACAGGAGATGCAGGTTGATTGCCCCAGGGGCTGGTTGAGGTCGGCTACTACCGTATCCTTCCACCCGCGATACCCGAAGTCCAGCGTGTGAACGCCTACCATTTCGTCGCAGATCCTGATACATCTGCCGCACAGAATACAGCGGTTGTGGTCGATGACAAGGTACTTGTTCACCGAGTCCACCGGCAGGGCAGGCCAGGCATAGGGATAGCGCGCATTCTCCATCTGGTATTCGTAGGCACGGCTCTGCAATTCGCAATCGCCGCTGGCTACGCACTGGGCGCAGAGGTGGTTGCGTTCTGTGAACATCAGTTCCAGGATCAGGCGGCGGTATTTCTCCAGTTTTTCGTTATGAGTCTGTACTACAATGCCGTCCCGGGCCGGGTAGGTGCAGGCGGGTACCGGGCGCCTCTCTCTCTCAATTTCAACCACGCACATGCGGCAGGCGCCGACATCGGTAAGCCCTTTCAGGTGGCACAGGGTCGGCACATATATGTCGTTGGCTTCGCAGATATCGAGAACCGTATCGCCTTCTCTGCCTTTTACCTGTTTACCGTTGATCGTGAGCGTTATTTCTTTCATGTCTACTCTCCTACGTCGAGGTCACATCTCAGACACCGGGCGGCTTCTTCTGTGGCCTCCTTAGCGCCGTAAGGCAAGACTGCCTCCTTGAACGAAGTCCTCTTTTCAGCGGCCGGGATTTCGTCAATCTTCAGCCGCGGTTTCTCTGCAAGCTCCTCTTCCGTGGGCATGACGGGAGGCACCTCTACCGGTACGTGCCCATCGCGCTCGACCAACGGCGACAGCTCTTCTCCGTCGAGATATCTTCGTATTGAGGAGGCGGCCCTCTGACCGGCAGCGACTGCCTCGATCACCGTGGCGGCGCCCGTATGCACGTCTCCGCCGGCGAAGACGCCTGGCCTGCCTGTGGCGAGGGTCCTGGGGTCGGCCACTATCGTCCCTCCCCTGGTCGCCTTTACTCCGTTCCCATTCAGGAAGGATGTGTCCGGTCGCTGGCCCGTAGCCTCGATGACCGTATCGACGTCGATGGAGTATTCAGAGCCCTTGATGGATTTGGGGGTCCTTCTCCCGCTCTTATCGAACACCTCTAGAGCCATGCGGACGCACTCCACGCCTGTGACTCTGCCGCTGCCGGTGATCTTCACCGGTGCGGTTAAGCAATGGAGGTGAACGCCCTCTTCTTCGGCCGCGTGGATCTCTTCGAGCAGGGCCGGCATGTCTCTCCGTTCTCTACGGTAGAGGATGTGTACCTCGTGGGCGCCTTTTCGCAAGGCTACTCTGGCGGCATCGATCGCGGAATTGCCACCACCGACAACAGCCACCTTCCGGCCCACGTTGACGTCCCTGCCCAGGTTCGCCTCTCTCAAGAAATCGATGGCGTCATAAACTCCGTCAAGCTCTTCGCCGGGTATTCCCATCTTATCGCCTTTGTGGGCGCCCGTTGCGATGAAGACTGCCTGATACCCGTCTCCAAACAGAGCTTCGATATCGTTTACGGGGGTGTTAAGCCTTATGTCGATTCCGGGCTTCTGGATTACCTCGATCTCCCAGTCCAGCATCTTCTTCGGCAGGCGGTATTCGGGGATGCCTACCGCCAGCATACCGCCCGCGACCGGTAGAGCCTCGAACACGGTAACCTGGAAACCCTCCCTGGCCAGGTCCCAGGCAGCCGACAATCCCGCCGGACCGGCGCCGACAACGGCCACCTTTTCTGCTCTTCTCTC
>PWRA01000147.1 GCA_003556385.1 Dehalococcoidia bacterium
CGGCCAGAATGTGATCGCCAGTCATCTGGGCGCGAATGCCGGGCTTCATCCGCGCCTTATCGACGAGGCCTGGCTCGGACGACAAATAGAGGATTGCCGGGGCATTGTGCTTACCGATCCGCCTTTAGAGGTGGTGAAGCGACTAATGGAGATAGGAAGTCAGCGTGGTATTCCTGTCCTATGGGACCCGGGGATTCTGATCACCGCGAATCGGGATGCAGTGCACGCGTCGGCCAGAGAGGTAGCAGTCCTCTTCTTGAACGAAACCGAAGCCTGCGCCCTGCTGGGAGCAGACGACTTCAACACCAGTATGCAGCGTTTGCAGGAGCTTGGATTCCGTAACCGGATAGTGCTGAAAATCGGTGCCCGAGGAGCGGTCATGGCCGAGCCGGAGGGCGGCCTGGTACTGGAGGTGCCGGTCCTTCCTCTAAGTGAACTGGGCATGGGCGTGATCAACGCTGTAGGTTGCGGCGATGCCTTCGTAGGAGCATTTGCCGCTTACTGCGCCCTGGGTGCGGGTTTTGACAAATCGCTCCTCATGGCCGGCGTGGCCGCCGGTCTCAACGCCGCCCGAGCGGAGACCCGCGGCAGCCCGGACCGGGTCAGTCTTGAAAAGACCGCAGACCATGCCGCGCGGCTGGGCTTTGCCCTTGGAGAAAGGAGCCTTCCCCAGTATTGACGGCGACGACCTCACGAGTTGTGCGGGGCCGCTCTTACTGGCAGATTCGCGAGAAGGGGTTGCCGTTCTCCCTCACATGATGCTAATCTATGCGTCGGCGTTCTCAGCCTTGCTCCTTCATGAGGTGACACAGTATGCAATCTGATCGCAGTAGCGAAATCGACCTGGGTGACATGACCGGGGTCATCTTCGACATGGACGGGGTGCTGACCGACACGGCAGGCACTCACGCCGAGGCCTGGAAACAGCTATTCGACGAATATCTGAAGGAACGCGCTAAAAGACTGGGTGAGGAATTCAGGCCCTTCGACATTCACTCGGACTACCTGGGCTACGTCGACGGCAAGCCGCGCTACGACGGCGTGAGGAGCTTCCTGGAATCGCGCGGCATCTCACTTCCGCAGGGTAGCTCGGATGACAAGCCCGACAAGGAAACGGTATGTGCACTCGGCAATCGGAAGAACCGCTACTTCCTGGCGCGCTTAAAGGGGAGCGGCGTCAGATCATATAGCTCATCCATGGATTTCATCAAGAGGCTCAGGAGGCGTGGCCTTCGGTTGGCGGTGATATCGTCGAGCCGTAACGCCGGGGAGGTCCTCGAGGCTGCCGGCATCAGTGGTCTCTTCGATGTGAAGGTGGACGGGGTCGATTCTGACAAGCTCGGGCTGACGGGCAAGCCGAACCCGGCGATTTTCCTGGAGGCGGCAAGGCGGATGGAGGTTGATCCTGAGGAGACGATGGTTGTTGAGGATGCACTGGCCGGAGTGGAGGCGGGACGCCGCGGCAAGTTCAGGCTGGTTGTCGGAGTGGACCGGGTGGGTCAGGGTGAGGAAATCAGGAAGCGGGGCGCCGACATCGTGGTAGGCGATCTCTCGGAGATCAGGATTCGCCGGAGCCGCCGGCGACCGACGGCAGATAGACGACGTGCTATCGATAGTCTGCCTTCCGCTCTGGACAAGAGCGAGGAGATACTCCGACATCTGCACGAAAGAACGCCTGCCATCTTCCTGGACTACGATGGGACGCTCACACCTATTGTGGAGGATCCCGCCAAGGCGACGCTTCCGGATAAGACCGGGAAGGTGATGAAGCGACTGGCAGAGCAGTACACGGTAGCCATCATCAGCGGGCGTGACCTTCGGGACGTACAGCAGATGGTCGGTATCGAGGACCTCGCCTACGCAGGTAGCCACGGCTTCGACATCGCAGGGCCGGGTGACCGTCACGAGTATCACCAGCGCGCTGAGGACTTTATTCCCTCGCTCGACCGCGCCGGGGCGGACCTCGAGGAGGCATTGGCCGGGATACCCGGTGCCAGAGTTGAACGGAAGCGGTTCGCCATCGCCGTTCACTTCCGGCAGGTCGACAGATCGAGGCTTGATGAGTTGCAGGAGATATTCGACAGGGTACACTCGCGGTATGAAGACCTGAGAAAGACGACCGGGAAGGAGATCTTTGAACTCAGGCCGGACGTTGACTGGGACAAGGGGACGGCGCTGCTCTCACTCCTTGAATCACTCTTCGCCGACAGCGATCGGGTCCTGCCGATGTACATAGGCGATGACGATACCGACGAGGATGCCTTCCGGGCCATAAGCGACCTGGGTATCGGCATAGTGGTGGGTAAAGGCAGGCGGAGGACGAATGCGCATTATATGCTACGCGACAGTGCCGAGGTTGCACAGTTTCTTCACGAACTGGCGGCGATGGCCGAGAAGAGTGCCCCCAAAGGTGTCTGGACGCTGTCGTACGAAGGCTATGAGCCTGGAGAGGAAGGCCTGCGCGAGGCGCTGTGCACACTGGGCAACGGTTACTTCGCGACCCGTGGTGCGGCTCCGGAGTCGAGCGCCGATGGCGTCCACTATCCAGGGACCTATATCGCCGGCTGTTTCAACCGTCTGAAGACGGAGATAGCGGGTGAGACGATCGAGAACGAGTGCATGGTTAACGCGCCTAACTGGCTCTGTCTGTCCTTTCGTATCGAAGACGAGGACTGGTTCGACCTGCAGAGCGTGGACCTGCTGGAGTACCGGCAGGAGCTCGACTTGCGCAAGGGCATGCTGGATCGGGAGGTATACTTTGCAGACGGGCAGGGTCGCAGAACGAGGGTCTTTCAAACGCGCTTTGTGAGCATGGCAAATCCACACGTGGCAGCGCTGGAGACGACCATCCGGGCCGAGAACTGGTCGGGCAGCATATGTGTCCGCTCAGCGCTCGACGGGCGCGTGATCAACAGCGGAGTCCGGCGCTACCAGGACTTCGACAACCAGCATCTGGAACCGGTGGAGACTCAGATGGTGGAGAGCGACACCGTCTACCTCCAGGTACAGACCAACCAGTCCCATGTGCGCATCTCGGAGGCGGCGCGTACCAGGCTATACCGTGAAGACGATCAGGTAAGCGTAAGGCGTAACTTGATACAGGAGCCCGGATACATTGCTCAGGAATTCAACGTAGGTCTGGAGAAGGGCCAGTCTTTAACCATCGAGAAGATAGTATCCCTGCACACTTCAAGGGACCGTGCCATATCCGAGAGCGGTCTCCAGGTGTGTAAGGAGGTGGCGCGGTTGGGCGGTTTTGACGACCTGGCAGGCGACCATATCCTAAGCTGGAATCGTCTGTGGAAGCGCTGCCGCATTGACATCGAAGACAGCAAACGTTCGTCGCTGGTTCTTAACCTGCATATCTTCCACCTTCTGCAGACTGCCTCGCCGCATACCATCGACCAGGATGCCGGTGTGCCGGCACGTGGTTTGCACGGCGAGGCATACCGCGGGCATATTTTCTGGGACGAGCTGTTCATCTTCCCGTTGCTCAACCTGCGCATACCGGATATCACCCGGGGACTGCTCCTGTATCGCTACCGCCGTTTGCCCGAGGC
>PWRA01000163.1 GCA_003556385.1 Dehalococcoidia bacterium
AAAGATGGAGGCCTTCACCGAAGTCCACAGGCTGGTGAAATGCACCAAAGGCGAGTTAGAAGTCACGGTGATATTTCAGCCTGCGCTGGACTTTGCCAGGGGCAATACCGAGCTTGAGCTAACCGATTCGGGCATTGTGGCGACGAACAAGTCCCACAGGATGTTCCTGGCCAGCGACGTTCGCTTTAGCAGGGCTGACGGCAAAGCCAGAGCGAGTTTTCGGCTTCGAGACGGTGAGGAAATCACATTTGTCGTGAGCTGTGGGGATGAAAGTCCGCGGGGAGTTGCCGCGTACGGCACCGAAGAGAAACTGGAGAAGACCCGGGATTACTGGTCCAGTCTGTCCGTGGGCTGTGATATTCGGGGCAAATGGCGCCAGGCCCTGGTGAGGTCCTATCTCACCCTGCATCTATTGATGTATCAGCCTACTGGAGCTGTGGTCGCCGCGCCGACAACTTCCCTGCCGGAAGCCGTCGGGGGCGAGCGCAACTGGGACTACCGTTATGCGTGGTTGAGAGACGCTTCACTGGCCCTTTCCGCCTTCGGTAAGCTCGGGCACCGGGAGGAGATCGACGGCTTCATAGGCTGGCTCTTGCGGATACATCGCAGGTACGGTGACAAGAGGCAGACCCTGTACAGCATAGACCTGGGTGGCGAGCCGAAGGAAGAGCTGCTGACCCATCTTGACGGTTATCGCCACTCCCGTCCGGTGCGCATCGGCAATGAAGCTTACAGTCAGAACCAGCTCGATGTCTTCGGCGAGGTCATTGAAACGGCCTACAGCTTCGTCCAGATGGGCGGCCACATATCAGAAGAGGAGTGGGACGTCCTCTCCGAGTACGTCGACCACACCTGCCGGCACTGGCCCGATCCCGACAGCGGTATCTGGGAGATCAGAGGCCAACCACGACACTATGTCTACTCTAAGCTAATGTGCTGGGTGGCAATCGATCGCGGCAGGAAACTGGCGCGAATGCTGGGCTACGAAGGTAACTGGGAGTACTGGGACAAGAACTGGCGGCTTGTCCGGGATGACCTTCTGTCGAAGGGATGGAGTCCGCAGCGAAAGGCGTTTACGCAGCACTATGATACCGACGCTCTTGATGCCAGTAACCTTCTCGTTTCGCTGTATGACTTCCTGCCGGCCACCGATGAGAGGGCAGTCAGCAATATCGACCAGATTACCTCTGAGCTCGGTCTGGGTCACGGTCTGTTGAAGCGTTATAACGTCGATGACGGGCTCAAAGGGAAGGAGGGCGCCTTCCTCTGGTGCTCTTTCTGGCTGGTGAGAAACTATATCCGCATAGGCCGGCTGGACTACGCCGAGGCCCTCTACGAGAAGCTCCTCTCGTATGGTAACCATCTCGGGCTGTTCCCGGAGATGGTAGACCCCGAAACGGGGGAAGGCCTGGGCAATTTTCCGCAGGCGCTAACCCACCTGGCGATAATCATTGCCGGATTGGAACTAACTCAGGCTCTGCAACGAAACTCTAATGTGGGAGGTGAGAATGTCAGCGGATTATGATCTGGTAATCATCGGCGTGGGTGCGGCCGGATTGACCGGCGGTCCCTTTGCCGTGAGATTGGGCGCACGGACAGCCCTGGTGGAAAGGGATCGTATAGGCGGGGACTGCACCTGGACGGGCTGCGTTCCGAGCAAGACGCTGGTCAAGGCTGCCAGACTGGCCCAACAGATGCGGACCGCCGCTAACTACGGTCTGCCCTCACATGAGCCGCCGGTCGATTTCGGGACTGTAATGCAGCATGTCAAGCGGGTTATCGATGTGATTTACCAGCCTACCGCGCCGGAGTCCCTGCGCGGGAAAGGAATGGACGTACTCCTGGGAGAGCCGCGGTTCCGGGATGCCCACCACATCACCGTCGACGGACAGAACGTCACGGCGTCGAAGACCATCGTCTGCACCGGCGCTCACCCGTTCGTGCCTGCAATACCGGGTTTGGCCGAAGTGGACTATCGAACCTACCTGGATATCTGGGATCTGGAAGCGCTTCCCCGGCATATGATCGTGGTGGGCGCCGGAGCTATCGGCTGCGAGCTGGCCCAGGCCTTTCGTCGCCTCGGCGCGGACATCACACTCCTTGAAGCTAACGAGAGCATAAGCCAGGATCCCGATGTTGCAGCGGTGATAGGTGAAGAATTCGCGGATGAAGGCATCGATATCAGGCAGGGGACCACGGCTGACCGTGTGTGGCAGGATGGGACGGGAATACACGTCGATGCCGGTGGGCAGGAGATAACAGGCGATGTACTGCTGATAGCCGTGGGGAGACGACCTAATGTCCACGATCTGGGGCTCGAAGAAGCCGGGGTTGAGTACAGTGAGAAGGGGATCCGTGTGGACCGCCACTTGCGCACATCTCAGAAGGATGTCTATGCTGCCGGAGATTGTGCCGGAAGCCTGCAGTTCTCCCACTACGCCGGGTGGCAGGCCTTCATGGCAGTGACGAATGCCCTTTTGCCCGGCAACCATGCGGGCTTCAGCGATCAAGTTCCCTGGTGCATCTTCACGGATCCAGAAGTGGCTCAAGTGGGCCTGACCGAGAAACAGGCCAGAGAAAGATATGGCAAAAACGCGCTCACTTATGTCTGGCCGATGAACAAGGTGGACCGGGCCCTGAATGAGGGAGAAGCGAAGGGTTTCCTCAAATTGGTTTACCATGATAAAGGAAACATACTCGGAGTCACTATCGTTGCGGCGCAGGCCGGTGAGATGATAAACGAGTGGGTGGTTGCCATGAAAGAAGGTTTCGCGATAGACCAGCTCGTGAACAGTATCCATGTCTATCCCAGCTATTCGATGGCGACCTTGCAGGCGACCGAGGCAATCACAGTTGACCGGTTGTTGAGTGGCCTCAAGGGTAGGATCATAAAGGGCGTAGCGCGCACCAAATCTAAGGAGTAGCTTGGAGAAGATACCGGGAAAGGTCAGAAACCACATTTTTCACGGTGTTACCCGCAGTATCTGTCCTGAGTGTCGCCAAATGGTTGATGCTCAGATACTGGTCAGAGATACCGGCGTGTTCCTGCACAAACGTTGTCCGGAGCATGGTTGGCATGAAGCCCTAGTATCTTCGGATGTGGACTGGTATCTGAATTCCGCGAAATACAACAAACCGGGAGCCGTGCCGCTTGACCTTGCCACCTCGGTAGTCCAGGGCTGTCCGTACGATTGCGGCATCTGCCCGGAGCACCAGCAGCATACGTGCCTGGGGCTTATCGAGGTCACCACCCGCTGCAACCTCGAATGCCCGACGTGCTTCGCCGACGCCGGAAAGGGCTATGACCTCAGCCTGGAACAGGTGGAGTTCATCCTCGACCGGTTCATCGAATCGGAGGGACGGCCCGAGATCGTCCAGTTCAGCGGTGGTGAGCCCACGATTCATCCCCGGCTCCTCGAGATGATAGCAGCGGCGAGCAAGAGAAGCATCCGTCATGTAATGGTCAACACCAACGGCCTCAGGCTGGCGCAAGACGCGGATTTCGTCCGGTTGCTGGCCGAGTGCGAGCCGACGATATACCTTCAGTTCGACGGACTCACCACTGTGGTCTATGAGCGGCTCCGCGGGTTCGACCTTCTGGATGCCAAGAAGAAAGCCCTTGATAACCTGGCGGAAGCAGGGCTGTACGCGATTCTGGTGGCAACCATAGCTAAGGGCACGAATGATGGCGAGTTGGGCGATATACTGCGCTTCGCCTTGGACCATCCGGCGGTGCTGGGAGTCTGCTATCAGCCGGTGACGTTCGCGGGGCGTAACTGCCACCCTCCAGATCCGGTTAAGCGGATTACCGTGCCGGATGTTCTGCGCCTGCTTGAGAAGCAGACCGATGGGCTCTTCCAGGTGTCCGATTTCCGCCCTGTTCCGTGCCCGCACCCTGATTGCTCCGCCTGCTCATATGCTTTCATTGATCACGGTAAGGTGATCCCGATAACGCGGATTATCGATGTCGATGACTACCTCGACTTCGCAGTGAATCGGACGTCGCTTGATCTTTCTGAAGAACTGAGATCGGCGCTGGAAGCCCTATGGAGCATGGCATCGGTGATGGGAAAGGAGAAGACCACAGGCGCCCGCACCTGCGCCGCCTGTAGCATTGATCTCGGTGAACCGGACCTCAAAGAACTCCGCGGGCAATGCTTCATGGTACAGGTGCACGGGTTCATGGATGAATACAACTTCGACATCAAGCGCCTGATGAAGTGCTGCGTCCACCAGTTGCTGCCGGACGGACGGGCAGTGCCTTTCTGTGCTTACAATTGTCTTGGATACAGGCAGCAGGTTGGCCTGGAACAGGAGCACGCTATTGGAAGAAGATAAGCTGCTCATCAAGTCCTGCTGCGCTGATTTCTACCGCAGCGACATAGTTCGGCTCCTGTTGGGAGACGTCCTTCACCCGGGCGGATTAGAACTGACACGACACCTCGGTGAGGCGATCGCGCTGGGAGAGGCCGACATGGTGCTCGACATCGCCTGTGGTCGGGGGGCGTCCGCTATTCATCTGGCAACGACATTTGGTTGCCATGTCACGGGACTGGACTTCAGCTGCGAAAACCTCGCTACAGCCGTGAAACAAGCTGAATCGGCAGGTGTATCCTGCCGGACCGCGTTCATGGTCGGGGATGGAGAACGCTTGCCATTTGAAGACGGCAAGTACGACGCCGTGATCTCGGAGTGCAGTCTATGCATTTTCCCGGACAAGGAAATCGCAGCAGGCGAGATGGCCCGGGTGCTGGTTCCCGGGGGGAGGATTGGCATCACCGACATGGCGCTGGAAGGGGATTTACCCGCCGACATGCAGACGCTTCTTTCCTGGGTTGCCTGTGTCGGTGGCGCCGCGTCGGTTGAGGAGTATCTATCCTTGTTTGACAGGGTCGGACTGACCAACTTTCATGTTGAGGACAACAGCCAAGCATTGAAAGCCATGGTAGCGGAAGTCCGCCGGAAGCTGTTGGGTGTCGAGGTGGCGGCCGGGCTTGGCACGCTCGGTTCATCCGACGTGGATTTGACGGGCGCCAAAGAACTGCTGAAGCGTGCTTCGCGCCTGGTTGACGACGGGGTTGTTGGTTATACCCTCATAACGGCCGAGAAGAGCCGTTCGCCGGTGACCGAGGAGTACGGTTAGGACTGTCGCCCTTGCCCGAGTGGTGTGCTAGCTGGGGCCGGCGCATTGCGCACTGTCCCGTGTCTTAAGGGGTCTTAAGGGGCACCGTTTTGTTTAGACGAGGTCACACGCTTCGGGAGGCATCCAGTGTGCGTCCCTTCCTTCCCATTTGACGCTACATCCAATCGGGTTGGTGATCGGTACGCTGACCGGCTTCCCGGCCAAGGTTTCCTTCAGGGCTCTCTCCAGGTCATTGGTCGTCATTCTTGAGGTGTCACGCGGGTTGTCAACGCCGCGGCCCGTGTAGACGAGCTTACGCTCTTCGTTGAAGACGAAGAAATGCGGCGTCCTGAGTCCCCCGTAAGCGAGAGCTGTCTCCTGGCTCTTGTCATGGGCATAAACCCAGGGGAACCTGTGCTCCTCCATTCGTTTCACCATGGAGGGGAAGTCATCCTCCTGGTATGTGTTCTCGCTGTTGGAGTTAATGCCGATGAAAGCAACACCCTGGTCCTTGAAGCGCAGAGCCGTGGCGCGGGTGACTTCATCTGAGCCGGTTACGAAGGGGCAGTGATTGCACGTGAAGAACACCACCAGCACACTGGCTGCTGCGAAGTCATCCAGGCTGTAGGTCTTTCCGTCGGTGGCGGGTAATCTGAAATCAGGCGCTTTTTCTCCTATCTGTAATGTGAACATCAGCTATCCCTCTCTTGTCCTGTGTTGGATTTTGGCATACCGCACGCCGAGCGGGTTAGCCGCGACGATAGTGCTGGGCAAACAGGCAGTCTAAAATACCATGACTGCCCGGCGCATTTCAAATCGCTGCTGTTGCCGGGGCTTCGGTTAGATGACTGCCTGCGTTCTCAGTGTACGGCACGAGAACCTGACCTGTATCGCTCAGGCAGGCGGAGTCAGCCTGTGCGCCCGTGCTCCGTAGTTGCCAGATCTGCCCGTAATCGTTATATTTGACGTCGCGTTTCGATAAAGCCCGATAACGGGGTAGCGATGGCAAGGAAACCAGGTCAGGGTAGATCTTCAGGCAGAAGGGCGCAGCTTGGCCCGTACCCCATGGAGAGACTGAAGAGGGTTACGCAGCCAACAACTCTGGTCACCGGTGAAATCCCAAGAGTCGACCAGCGGAACCATGCATTCGCCCGCGGCATGTCCGGTGATCTGGGGCCGGGCACTGCCCGCGAGTTCAGGCGGTTTATCACCAAGCATCCTCTGGGAGCAGCCCTCGCTGGAGCGGCCGGACGGCTTGCCTCACCCGTCGAAGGCGGAATAGCCGGCACAAAGGCGCCCCTCCCCGAGGACCCGACGGCGGTCAGCCGGCACATAAAGCAGTTGGCATACTTTTTGCGGGCCGACATAGTCGGCATCTGCCGATTGCCGCAATACGCTGTCTACAGCCATGATCTGGCCGGCAACCCCGTCGAGCTTGACCACGAATACGCCATCTCGCTGGTGGTCGACCAGGACTATGATACTTTTCGCGGTTCGACGGGCGATGACTGGATCTCCGGTTCCCAGAGCTTCATGGCATACGCGACCAGCGTTCTCCTCGCCTGCGTTATGGCCGACTATATCAGGAGGCTGGGGTACCCGGCCCGGGCTCATCATGTGTTTGACTACCAGGTTCTGATCGTGCCCCTGCTTCTGCTCGCCGGAATCGGCGAGATATGCCGGGCCGGGCTAGTGCTCAACCCGTTCCTGGGTACCCGCTTCAAGGCAGCTGTGGTTACCACAGACTTGCCGCTCGAGCCGGATGGGCCGGTCGACTTCGGACTCCAGCAGTTCTGCCGGGTCTGCCGCAGATGCGCCAACGGATGCCGCCCCGGAGCTATCTCAGATGGCGAGCAGGTCATGATCAACGGCTACGAGAAGTGGCCCTTCGAGGCCGACCGTTGCAGCAAATACAGAATCGGCAACCAGGGCGGCTCGTCATGCGGGCGTTGCATCAAGGTCTGCCCCTGGAACAAGCCTGCAGGCCGGATGCACGACCTGGCGAGGGGGGTGGTGAAACATGCCCCGTTTCTGGCCGGGTTGCTGATCAGGATGGATGAAGCCCTGGGTTACGGGAAACGCGACGAGAGGTATAAGTGGTGGTTGGACCTTGAGGATGTCGATGGGGTCCTGACAGTCCCGGGCGATCGGACCGTGGCGTCTGACCGTCGATGATCTGAACAAGTGCCCCCTGCACGAAGCGCCCATTCAGCTGGAAGGCGTGGTCCGGCACGTGATAGGCCTGGATATCCCTGCGGCCGGAATCCCCCTTTGATGTCGCTCAGCCTCTGTCGGGTCCGGCCTGGCTCCCGGTGATTCGGAGCTTCCTCGCCCCGCATATGCGAGCCCCTGCCTTCGCCTTAGGCACATTGAGCATCGTTTCCTCAGCAGAAGGGCAATGCCCATATCCATCGATCACGGTTATAGGGATCCTTGGTCCTTGCGCATTCGGAAATCCGCCTGTACTATTATGGCGAAGGACGGGGCCCCGTCAGCCGTATGAATAGCAGATACCGGGTAGTGCCGTTCACAGCCGATCACCTCCAGCCGGCGATCGGATTGGTCGCTGGCAACTACCTCCGTGAGCAGGAGGAAAGTCCGTTACTCCCGTCAAGAACGATCGATAACACGGAACAGATATGTGATTCGATCAGGCCGCTGTTGACTCATCCCGGAGTAGCCGTCCTCTGGGACGGTGAGATGATTGCTTTCATGCTCTCCGGTTATCGCTTTCGGTTTAAGGGACAGGAGGCCATGCTGGTGCCCGAGTACGCCCACGGATCGATTCTGCCCGACAAAGAAGAGCTATATCAGATAATGTATATGCGCCTGGCGGAGGAGTGGGTCCGTGATCGCGCGTATCTGCACATGATCGGGCATTTCGCGCACGACGCTGTCCTTCGGGATTCTCTCTATCGACTGGGCTTTGGCGCCATCATAGTTGAGGCGCTCAGGGATCTGTCCGGGATTGGTGGCGTACAGACCGCGGATATTGTCCAGGAAACCGATATAGGCAGGCTTCTGGACATCAACGTCGAGGACACTCGCTACTACCGTGGTTCGCCGATTTTCGTTGTCAAGGATGCGAGCGCAGACAAGTGCCGCGCCGATCTGGAGTCATCGATGCGTAGGGGAGATGCTTACTTCGTGTTCTACAAGAATGGTGAGGCACAGGCATATCTGGCGGTAGGGGAATCAGCGTCAGGTGAAGGAGACGCAGGATTTCTCCTTAGAGGAACCTGCACTGCCCAGATCAAGAGCGCATTTGTCAGGCCGCATCTGCGGGGGACGGGTATAGGGAGGCCTCTGCTGCAGTGTGCCGTGGACTGGGCTGCGGCACGCGGGTATAAGCGACTGTTCGTCGAGTACGAGACAGCCAACTACTATGGGGGAAGCTTCTGGCGCGGGCACTTTGTGCCGTATCTCTACTTCTCGATGAGATACGTGGACAATACCATATAGAACAGTGAGCACCGTTCTCCCGGTTTGTGGGCGGAGCAATCAGCATTACGGAGAGCGTGCGCACGGAGGGTGCATGAAGTCAGGTCACGCCGTTCAGGCGAGAAGGGCCGGGTCCCCCGGTGGGGGATAATGCCGGCCCTCCTGAGTGCTGTGCGGGTATAGGGGAGCGGGCTAGCCTTTGCCGATTCTGAACATCTTCGTGCCGCATACGGGACATACGCCCTGAGTGGCAGGCCGGCGGTTCTTCATAATGATGCTCTTGGGATCTTTCATCTCCCTCTTGGCACGGCACTTCATACAGTATGCTTGCATTGGGTCCTCCTTTCTTAGGCACGCATAGTAGGACATTCGTCTATGAAATGTCAATAGCTACCGCCGTAGCGGGGTCCGCCTGGTATGCCTTGGGTCTTGTTAAACCGCTGTCCGCCGGCTAGCAGTGTCTTCTGATGTTGCGTATGGACGAGGCGCTGAGATATACTGGGCTGTCGGTCTCCGTCGGAGGCCGGTAAATCCAGTTCCGGAGGTTAGATCATGGATATTTCCCCAGACGTGTTCTCTCTATCGGGCAAGGTAGCCCTGGTGACCGGCGGCAGCCGCGGCATCGGGAAAGCGATCGCGGTGGGGCTGGCCCGGTTCGGGGCCGACGTGGTTGTGACCAGCCGCAAGCTGGAGGAGCTGGAAGAGGTTGCCGCCGAAATCAAGGGGCTAGGTCGGCGATCGATGGCGGTGGCCACGCACGTGGGCCGGCTCGAGGAAATAGACCGCCTGGTCCCGCAGGTGAAGGAGGAGTTCGGCAAGATCGACATCCTGGTGAACAACGCGGGCACCAACCCGACAATGGACCAGGCCATAGACATAGAAGAGCGTGCCTGGGACTCCATCATGAACCTCAATTTGAAAGGACTGTTCTTCATCAGTCAGGCGGTGGCCAGGGTGATGAGAGAGCAGGGAGGTGGTAACATTATCCATGTCGCCTCCGTGGCCGGGATAACCCCCGATATCCTTCCGGTGTACTCCATCAGTAAGGCTGGCGTCATCATGGCGGCGAAGGTGATGGCGCAGCAGTGGGCCACGTACAACATCCGGGTGAACGCGCTGGCGCCGGGGCTGACCAGGACCCGGTTCAGCCAGGCGCTGTGGGACAACGAGGATATCCTGGCAGGAGCGATGATGCTGACTCCGTTGCGCCGCGTAGGGGAGCCGGAGGAGATGGTGGGGGCTGCAGTCTTCCTGGCCTCGGATGCGTCGAGCTACGTCACCGGTCACACGCTGGTCGTGGACGGCGGCTCTGCTATATAGCGCGACACATCGTCCCGGCCGATAGAGGTCCGCGCTCAACCCGGGCGCCACCCGTTGACACGTTGCGAGTGCGAGTGCTAACATCTGGCTTAAAACACCGGAATAAGGAGGGTCTTGTGGCTTATGACAACTTGATCGTGGAGCGGGATGGGTATATGGGCATAATCACCCTGAATCGACCACCGGCAAATCCGATCAACCTGCACGTTCTGAATGACCTGGACGGGGTTTTGACCGAGTGGGAGAAGGACAATGAAGTGAGAGCCGTTATCATCACCGGCGCCGGGGAGAAAGGGTTTTCCGCCGGCTTCGACATAAAGACGGCGGGGACGCCCGACGGTGAGCAGGCGATGTGGCGGGGACAGGAGGTGTTCAGCCGTATCGAGAAGTATCCCAAGCCCGCAGTGGCCGCCATGAACGGCTTTGCCCTTGGCGGAGGCTGCGAGCTGGCCATGTCGTGCCACTTCCGGATAATGGTGAACGGCGAACGGGTGGTGATCGGACAGCCCGAAATCGACCTGGGTATCATACCGGGTTGGGGCGGCACTCAGCGGCTGCCCAGGCTGGTGGGCAAGACCAAGGCACTGGAGATGCTCCTGCTGGGCACGAGGATCAGCCCGGAGGAGGCTTTGAGGATCGGGCTGCTGACCAAGGTGTCTCAACCGGGGCAGCTGATGGACGACGCGAAGGCGCTCGCCGGAGCCCTGGCGAAGAAGGCACCCGTGGCGGTGCAGATAATCCTGGACGCCGTGACGCGGGGGCTCGAGACTAACCTTGACGAAGGCATGAAGATAGAGTTGGAAGGCTCGAACCGGGTGGGCAAGACGAAGGATGCCGTTGAGGGCATGATGGCGTTCGTTGAGAAGCGGGAGCCGGCCTTCAAGGGCGAATAGCTGCCGTTCGACAGGTGGTCATGAGCTAGTGGCGGCAGCGCGGTTGCCGTGGTGGTGGTGTGGTTTGGAATAATAGTTGCGCGGGAGAGATTGCCGTGCCCCGAGGTGTCGGGGCTCGCAATTACACTCACAATAACTGCGGAAGCACAATAACAAAAGGAGGGTCTATTATACTATGAAGGCTGAGGACATCAAGAAGATCACGGTGATAGGGGCGGGCGACATGGGACACGGCATTGCCGAGGTGGCACTACTGGCCGGCTACAGGGTGGCTATGCAGGACATCGAGCAGAGGTTCGTGGAGAGGGGGCTCGGCCGCATCAAGGAGAGCCTGGACAAGCTGGTGGAGAAGCAGAAGGTGACCGATGAGAACAGGAAGGCGATGCTGGGCAATATCGAGACCTTTCTCGACATCGGCGAGGCGGTCAAGGATGCCGATTTTGCCATAGAGGCGGTGCCGGAGATAATGGACCTCAAGAAGAAGGTGTTTGAGCAACTGGATGCCGCTGCCCCGAAACACGCCATACTGGCCTCCAACACCTCGAACATGAGCGTCACGGAGATCGCTTTGACCACGAAGAGGCCGGACCAGGTGGTGGGCATGCACTTCTTCAACCCGGCGGTCATGATGAAGCTGGTGGAGGTGATCAAGGGGGAGAAGACAAGCGAAGAGACGATGCAGACGACATATGACCTGGCACTGAAGATGAACAAGGTACCGGTGAGGGTGGAGAAGGACTCCATCGGCTTCGTCTACAACCGGGTCAACGCGCCGACCCAGATATACCTATCCCTGCTGGTGGAAAGGGGCATGGTGACGCCCGAGGAGATCGATGCCCGGATGCGAAAGATAGGTATGCCCATGGGCCCCTATGAGCTGATGGACTACGTAGGACTGGACGTGGCTTATTATGGCGGACAGTATTTCGCCGAGAGGATCTCCCGCGACTACGAGCCATCGGACTGGCTCAAGAAGAAGATCGACGCCGGCGAATTGGGGAAGAAGACGGGGAAGGGCATTTTCGACTGGTCCAAAGGCAGACCCGAGATAGATCTCTCCAAGTCGAAGGAGGACTTCGACCCTGCCGTGTTGATCGCCATTCAGGCTAACGAGGCGACCAAGCTGCTGGAGGAAGGAGTAGTGACGAGCGCGGAGGAAATCGACAAGGCGATGGCCAGCGGCGGTGGCTCGGGGATCGGCACGTTCCAGATGGCCAGGGGGATCGGCTTTGAGAAGCTGGCCGGGATATGCGAAGACCTTGCGCGCGAGTTCGGCGTGAAGGTATTCGAACCCACCGAAACGCTGAGGAAGGGCAATATCTGATAGTCCCTAGCAGATATACCGCTCCACTTCTATGAGCCGGTCGGCGATGTTTCTCCTGAGCGGTATGCCGTTGGCAGGGGTGAACTGCAGGGCCTTCCCCACTGTCGAAATATGGGGCAGCAGCCCCGGAACCTCCCGGCGCTCGTCCAGGGCCATGCCGTATTTCTGCGCGGCTAGTTTTCTCGTTCGAATATGCCTGCCGCGCCCATGCCTCCTCCGACGCACATCGTAACCATTCCATACCTGGCTTCTCGCCGAGCCATCTCGTGGAGCAGCTTGGTAGTCAGGTACACTCCCGTGCAGCCCAGCGGATGACCTATGGCGATCGAGCCGCCGTTGACGTTAAGCCTGCTGACGTCGACGCCGAGTTCTCTTACGATGTACAGGGACTGCGAGGCGAAGGCCTCGTTGAGCTCTATCAGGTCGACCTGCTCCAGCGATATCCCGGCGTTCTTAAGGGCCTTGGGTATGGCCACCACCGGACCTATGCCCATGATCTCGGGATCGACACCGCCCACCCCGTACGACCTGAACACGGCCATCGGCTTCAGCCCCAGTTCCGAGGCCTTTTCACGGGACATGATGACGACGGCCGCTGCGCCGTCGTTGATGGGACACGAGTTTCCCGCCGTGACCGAACCGCCCAGACGGAACAGGGGCGGCAGTGTAGCCATCCGCTCCAGCGATGTATCGAACCGCACGCACTCGTCGGTATCGAAGACCCTCTCCTGCGTAACAGCCTTGCCGTTCTTGAACGAACGGTCGATCACCTTTATGGGCAGGATCTGCTCCTTGAACACGCCATCCTTGAGACCCTTGATTGCCTTTTGCTGACTGTCATAGGCGAAGGCATCCTGGTCCTCTCTGCTTATGTTGAAGCGGGAGGCCACGTTCTCCGCGGTCAGCCCCATTGTGATGTACACTGCGGGGTAGTTCTCCGCGAGATCCGGGTCGGGCACCAGCTTATTGCCGCCCATGGGCACCGTGGACATGTGCTCGACTCCCACAGCTATCATGACGTCGGCGAAGCCGCACATAACCCGTTGAGAGGCTGCGGACAGGGAGTCGAGTCCCGAGGCACAGAACCTGTTGATGGTTACGCCGGCTACGCTGGTGGGCAGTCCTGCCTTCAGGGCGACGATTCTGGCCAGGTTCATCCCGGCCTCTGCCTCCGGGAAGGAGCAACCGACAACAACGTCATCTACCTCCTCCGGCTTCAGTCCCGGGGCCCTCCTCATAGCCTCCTTGAGCACCTCGGTCGCGGTGTGCTCGGGCCGAACGCTCTTCAGGGCGCCGTTGGGCGCCTTGCCCAGTGCGGTTCTCACCGCCGATACTATTACTGCGTCTCTCATGTTCAAACCTCCTTGTGCGAGGACTAGTTCCTCAGGGGCTTATTGGTGTCAAGCATATGCTTCATCCTGGCCTGCGTCTTCTCCTCTCCGCATAGAGAGATGAATGCTTCCCTCTCTATATCGAGCAGGTATTGCTCGCTGACCAGCGTGTTCAGGTCTACGTCTCCACCAGTGAGCACATGG
>PWRA01000064.1 GCA_003556385.1 Dehalococcoidia bacterium
GGCCGATGCCGTCCCGTACCGCGCTGAGATCGACGCGCTCTTTGACCTGTGCGGCGGCGTTTCCATGCTGTTTGCACAGACGGTTCACTATAAGGACGAGGCCGGCAACCCTGTGCGCGGTGGGAGCATATCCATGGAGCTGCCCAGCGTCCTGGTCCAGAACTGGAACCCGGTGGAAGGCTCGCCCATGACCTACGACATCATGGTCACACGGGACCTCACCAGCGACAGGGGCCTGGCACCGCACGTGCTGACCGGACTAAACTGGCCGCAGCGCATTGAGCGGGCCGAAGTCACCATCAAGGAGGGGCTGCCAGTGGCCCTGAACGCCGGTACCGACTGGTGCACCCTGGAGTTCGCGGACACGATCATAACCCCGGCAGACGCCTGGGCCGACTGGGATGCCGAGAACCAGGTATGGATCACCGCCGCAGAGCGGGAGCAACTGGACGAGGATTACACCCGGGAAGCCAACCGTAAGTCCATCGTCTACTACCCCGAGGACCTCTGGGAGTGGAAATGGCATGACGGCAGCAACTTCTCCCTCGGCGACTTCATGATGTCCGCGATCGTCGGTTGGGACCGCGGCAAGGAGGCCAGCCCCATATTCGACCCGGCAGAGAAGTCCGATGTAGAGACGGCTCTGGCGCGCTTCAAGGGCTGGCAGATTCTCTCCGAGGATCCGCTGACCATCGCGGTCTGGTCCGACGTCTATGCGCTGGACGCAGAGCACTGTGTTTCGACCATGTTCCCCGCCTACGGGACGTACGTCGAGTCCGCGCCATGGCACAACATAGCCATCGGCAAGCTGGCCGAGAAGGACCTGGCACTGGCTTTCTCCGGTGACAAGGCCGGGGAACTCGGCGTGGAATGGATGGACTACACCAAGGGGCCGAGCTTGGCCATTCTGGCGCAGCGCCTGGCCCAGGCTACCGACGCCCCCACTCCCTACATCCCTTACGCGCCCACCATGGGCGACTACGTCGACTGGATGGAGGCCGAGGACCGCTACGAAGCCCTGGGCGACTGGTATGATGAAATGGGGCACTTCTGGGTAAGCTGCGGGCCCTTCTACCTTGAGGAGGTCTTCCCCATCGCGAAGATCGTCGTGGTGAGGGCGTTCGACGACTATCCGGACGACTCCGACAAGTGGTTCTGGATGTTCGATTCGGAAACTCCCTAACCCAGAACTAAGCCGCCCGGTGATTCACCGGGCAACTGAGCAAGAGGAGCCGCCGGGACGAAACCCCGGGGCTCCTCTTGCTCCATACACGGAGGGCCGCTTGGAAACGACGGATGGGGCACAGGTTTTTGACATCCTCCCCAGGTCCGTACATAATACGGGCTGGTGGTGCTTCGGAGGCGCCGGCCGGTTGGCGGCGAGATTTGACCGGTGCGGTGACGGCTGCTATACTACCTCGCGCCGGTTAGGGCTCATGCAGAAACCGGTCCTTCGGCCGCGAAATATAGAGAGAGGTCAGTGACAGCATGAAGGAGATTCTGACCAGGCTGGGCAGGTTTACCCTTCTGAGGGCGGTATCGCTCGGACTGACCGTGGTTGTCGCCATATACCTCGTCGTGGTCATCATCAATATGGGCGGCGCCCTGGACGATTCCCGCAGGGCCCAGATTAGATTCGAAGTAACGCAAGCGATATACGCAAACCCGGATTACCGTGACATGCCGGACGCTGAGCTCCAGCGACTCGTCGACGAGACGGCCGAGAGACAATACCGCCGTCTGGGTTTGGACCGACCGTTCATCGAGCGTAGCATTATGTTCACGACCAACGCCGTTACGCTGAGCCTGGGACGCTCGGAGAGCGTAATGAGCGATACCGGCTCGCGACAGGTGCGGCAGATCCTGCTGGACCGCCTCCCCACGACGCTGCTGCTGATAGGGACGGCCGAGTTGATTCTGTTCTTCGTGTCGTTATTTGCAGCTCTGTTCCTGTCCCGCCGCTACGGGAGCTTCCTCGACCGGGCGACCATCGCCCTGGCGCCTACCTCGGCGGCCCCGGCCTGGTTCTACGGATTGTTCTTGATCATGTTCTTCGCTGCTATGGCGGGAGTCTTGCCGTGGGGTGGGCTGACGTCGGCCCCTCCACCCCGGACCACCGGGGCCTATGCCCTGAGCGTGATGCGCCACATGACCCTGCCCGTAGCTGCCATAATAATCGGGGGCATCTTCTCCGCCATCTATAGCTGGCGCACCTTCTTCCTTATCTACTCCAGCGAGGACTATGTTGAGCTGGCCAGGGCCAAGGGGCTTTCCTCGCAGGCCATAGAGAGAAGATACGTTCTGCGACCCGTGTTGCCTCCCATCCTGACCGGCTTCTTGCTCATGCTGATCACCATGTGGATGGGGGCGATCATCCTGGAGACGGTGTTCAACTGGCCCGGCCTGGGTGAGCTATACTTCCGGGCCATACAGGTGAGCGATACGCCCGTCATCGTGGGGGTCCAGGTGATCTATGGTTACCTGCTGGCCGCTACCGTGTTCCTGCTTGACTTCATGTATGCCATCCTCGACCCCCGGGTCCGGATCGGAGGCAAGAGATGAGCTGGTTGAGGGATCTGCGCCGGTACCCGTCGGCGATTGCAGCGGTGGCTGTTATCGGTATATTCGTGTTCGTTTCACTCTACGCGGTGATTGCTGTGCCGCGGACCGAGGCGGTCAGGCTGTGGCGTGCGGGGCCGGGTGTGTGGCAGGAAAATGCCCGGCGCGCCCCACCGATATGGCACGACTGGTTCACCAGCGACAGGCTTCCGCGCACGATGGTCATCCGGCTTGATGATGCCATAAGAATGGCCGAGCCGATCGGCGATGGTATGCAGCGCGTGGAGATAGTTCTCCCCTTCAACTACGACTACGATCGCTTCCCCAAGGAGATCAGTTTATTCACCGAGGCAAGCTTCGAGGCCGGTTTCACATTTATCTCCCTTTACTGGATTAAACCGGACGGGGAGGTGATTACGCTCCAGGAGGACCGCCGGGCCGGTGAGGGCCACGGCTACCGCATTTCTCAGGATGGGGTGCTGCGCGGCCAGTTGGGGGCGCATCCCCATGTGGGCCTCTTTGCCAGGGAGTTGGGCGTTCCGGCCGCCGATATGGAACTCCTGCGGGGAGACTACCGGCTGGTGATAGAGGCCGAGATGGCGGAGGGGGACGAATTCCACGCGACCGACCTGGTGGTCTACGGGCAGGTGGAGGGCTGGGCCGGCACCGACCACCGGCGGCGCGACATCATGGTTGCCCTCCTCTGGGGTACGCCGATCGCTCTGGCCTTCGGGGTGCTCGGCGCCGTCGGTGCCATGTTGAGCACATTCGTCCTGGCCGGCATCGGTACGTGGTGGGGCGGCAAGCTGGACGCGCTCTTCCACCGCCTGACCGAGTTGAATATGATCCTGCCCATGTTGCCCATTCTGATCGCGTTTGCCCACTTCTACTCGCGCAGCCTCTGGGTTATGCTGGGTTTGATCATCCTGTTCAACATCTTTAGCGCAGCCATGAAGACGTACCGGGCCATGTTCCTGCAGGCCAA
>PWRA01000116.1 GCA_003556385.1 Dehalococcoidia bacterium
CCTTGAGCTGCAGCCTGCGCAGCCTTCATTGGGCTGAATTGCTGGTGTTTTTTGACAATATCGGTCAGGTTGAGCGAAGCGTACTTCTGGGTCGTCTGTATGTCGGCGTGGCCCATTATTTCCTGCAGAGAGCGCAAGTCGCCGCCCTGGACAAGGAAGTTCTTGCCGAAGGCATGTCTGATTCGATGTGGGCCGAGCTTGGGCGCTTTGATGCCGGCCTTCTCCAGAGCTCGGCGGACTATAGAGTAGATGAGATGCCTGCTCATAGGGCCTTTCTGTCCGTGAAATACGTGATCATCTGGGCTGAGGACAGCAATCTGAAGAAGCAGGCGCCTGGTATCTTCAGAAACTGGGACCTCGCGCCAGCCCACCTTGCCGTGAACGATTACCGTCTCACTCTTAATGTTGTGCTTTAAGAGCGAGCACACCTCCTCGGCCCGCACGCCGTTGTCCATTATCAGGCTGATTATCGCCCTGTCGCGCGGAGTCTTCACCGACTGGAGCACCCTCGTCAGCTCACTTAATTCGAGCGTGGGCATGAGGGTTCTGGGGCGGCGTGGTGGTTGGACGGCGTCCATGGGGTTGGGCAGCCGCCGGCGGCTGCTCATAAACCTGAAGAAGGTCTTCAATGCCCTGTAGACGTCATATTTTGTCTCGGGGCTACCCTGGACGTCTGCCAGAAACGCCTCAATCGGCTCAGGCCTGCGAGGGAGGGTGGGACATCTCCTGGCAAAGGGGAGAAGCCTATTCTTGTACCACTGAATAGTGGAGGGACTCAGATTGGCCGCGATGCGGCTGGCGATAAACTCATGGAGTGCCTGCTCCGTCCTCATGGTGCAACCTCCGTCCTGACGACATTAAAGAAGTTACCATGAGCTCCGGTGCCGAACCAGTACCAAAAGTTGGATAACTTTCGGCAGGGTAGGGATTGGGCCAACAACCAGAGTTAGGGGTGGTCCAGGGCCAGGTCGCTAACTCTGGTTGGGATAACTTTAGTATGGGTTTTTCACAACTAGAGTTAGGGATCTGTGTGAATGGGACGAGTGAGTGGCGACCCCGAGGGGATTCGAACCCCTGATCTCCACCGTGACAGGGTGGCATGTTAAACCGCTACACCACGGGGCCGCGAGAAGGCCGAAAGAGAATATAATGGAAAATTCCCTCGGTGTCAAGTTCGGCTGCCTGTCCGTATTGGCGTGCCCTACGCATGCAGCCGGATACGGAACTTGACAAAGTCAGCGGTATCGCCTAAAATACGGATTGACTGTACCTTAACAACTGAATAGTGGAAGGAAGCTTTTGAGTGGAGAGCTTGATCCTGGCTCAGAATAAACGTTGGCGGTGCGCCTTATGCATGCAAGTCGAACGGAGTTACGGTCTTCGGACTGTAGCTTAGTGGCGAACGGCTGAGTAACACGTAAGTAACCTGCCTTAGAGCGGGAAACAACTCCGAGAAATCGGGGCTAATGTCCCATGTGGTAACCAGACACAAGTCTGGTTACTAAAGTCTTCGGGTGCTCTGAGAGGGGCTTGCGTCCGATTAGCTTGTTGGTGGGGTAACGGCCCACCAAGGCTATGATCGGTAGCTGGTCTGAGAGGATGGTCAGCCAGATGGGGACTGAGACACGGCCCTAACTCCTACGGGAGGCAGCAGCAAGGAATTTTGGGCAATGGGCGAAAGCCTGACCCAGCGACACCGCGTGAGGGATGAAGGCCTTCGGGTTGTAAACCTCTTTTCTTGGGGAAGAATTCTGACGGTACCCAAGGAATAAGCCTCGGCCAACTACGTGCCAGCAGCCGCGGTAATACGTAGGAGGCGAACGTTATTCGGATTTACTGGGCGTAAAGGGAGCGTAGGCGGTTCTTCAAGTCAGGTGTGAAATCTTCTGACTCAATCAGAAGGCGCCATCTGATACTGGAGGACTTGAGAGCAATAGAGGGAAATGGAATCCCCAGTGTAGCGGTGGAATGCGTAGATATTGGGGAGAACACCAGTGGCGAAGGCGATTTTCCAGGTTGTTTCTGACGCTGAGGCTCGAAAGCGTGGGGAGCGAAGCGGATTAGATACCCGCGTAGTCCACGCCCTAAACGGTGGACACTAGATATGGGAGGTATCGACCCCTTCCGTGTCGAAGCTAACGCTTTAAGTGTCCCGCCTGGGGAGTACGGCCGCAAGGCTAAAACTCAAAGGAATTGACGGGAGACCGCACAAGCAGCGGAGCGTGTGGTTTAATTCGATGCTACACGAAGAACCTTACCAGGGCTTGACATGGCAGCAGTAGAAATCCGAAAGGAGGACGACCTGTATCCAGTCAGGAACTGCCACAGGTGCTGCATGGCTGTCGTCAGCTCGTGCCGTGAGGTGTTGGGTTAAGTCCCGCAACGAGCGCAACCCTTGTCCTATGTTAAATTCTCATGGGAGACTGCCTTGTACAGCAAGGAGGAAGGAAAGGATGACGTCAAGTCAGCATGGCCTTTATGTCCTGGGCTACACACACGCTACAATGGGTGATACAGAGGGTTGCCAAGGAGCGATCCGGAGCCAATCCCACAAAATCATCCTCAGTTCGGATTGTAGGCTGCAATCGCCTGCATGAAGTCGGAGTTGCTAGTAACCGCAGGTCAGCTACACTGCGGTGAATACGTTCTCGGTCTTTGTACACACCGCCCGTCACGCCGTGGGAGCTGGCAACACCCGAAGTCGACAGGCTAACCCCGACTTGTCGGGGAGGCAGTCGCCTAAGGTGGGGCTGGTGACTGTGACGAAGTCGTAACAAGGCAGCCGTACGGGAACGTGTGGCTGAATCACCTCCTTTCTAAGGGAGTAGTGGGTCGAAGACCCGCTCATTCCTAGGTCGGTCGGTAGACTGTAAAGTCTATCGGTTTATCGAGAAGTTTGGCTTCCTTCCACTATCCAGGTGTTAAGGTGCTGTCCCTTTCTTGGTCTCCCTTCGATTGCCGGGCACCCTATCTGCATGCGCCTGGCCCGGCGTCACTCCTGTTCGACAGTTGCGGGGACCGGCCAGCCATGACGTCAGCCGCGGGTGTACCGCATTGCCCGCAGCCCCCCGAATGGTATAAGCTATGCGCAAGAGTACTGTTGCCTCCCGCATGGGAGGGCATGGCCGGCGTAGCCCGGTCGGAGGGGAGGAACTATCGTGGCCAGTCCTATCAAGTTCGGCACCGACGGATGGCGGGGAACCATCGCCGAGGACTTCACGTTCGATAATGTGCGTATCTGTGCTCAAGCGGTGGCAGACTACCTTAAGCAGGACGCACTCGACGGACGGGGTCTGGTGATCGGCTACGACACCCGCTTCGCGTCTGAGGATTTCGCCGCTGCCGCCGCTGAAGTGATGGCGGGCAACGGTATCAGGGTCCCTCTCTGCGTCAAGCCGGCCCCTACTCCTGTTGTGAGCTTTGCCGTCCCGGCCACCAATGCGGCCGGGGGTATCGTCATCACCGCCAGCCACAACCCGGGCTCGTGGAACGGGTTCAAGTACAAGTCTCAGGACGGGGCCAGCGCTCCCGGTGAGATCATCTCCAGAATAGAGGAGAACATCGCGTCCCTGACCCGGAGTTCCTCCCCCGCACAGGACGGACAACCGGAGGGAGTGAAGAGGCTTGCGCTGGACCGGGCCCTCGAGAAAGGACTTGTTGAGCGCCTGGACCCGTCTCCTGGCTACTTCGAACATATCGGTCGGTTCGTGGACGTGGCAAAGCTGCGCCGCCAGGAACTGCGCGTCGTAGTCGACTCCATGTACGGCGCCGGCATAGGCTACTTCAGGACGGCCCTTCAGAACGGCAGCCTCGAAATCACCGAGATCAACGGCGAACCCAATCCGTCGTTCCCCGGGATTCAGCCCGAGCCGATCGCCCGGAACCTTACCGGGTTATCGCGGCTGATCGTGGAGCAGAGGGCCGATGTCGGCCTTGCCACCGACGGCGACGCCGACCGCATCGGCATCGTGGACGAGAACGGTCGATTCCTGAACCAGCATCAGGTTTTCGCCTTGCTCTGTCTCTATCTCCTGGAGGTCCGTGGCGAACGTGGCGCCATAATAAAGACGTTGACCTCCACGACTATGCTTTCCCGCCTGGGACAAATCTACGATGTGCCCGTCCATGAGACGGCGGTGGGATTCAAGTATGTGGCCCCTGTGATGATGGAAAAGAACGCCCTTATCGGGGGCGAAGAGAGCGGTGGTTATGGCTTTCGGGGTCATGTCCCTGAAAGGGACGCCATCCTAGCGGGGCTGTACTTCCTTGACTTCATGGCAGAAACCGGGAAGACTCCGTCTCAGCTTCTCGAGCATCTGTACAGCAAAGTGGGCCCTCACTACTATGACCGCACGGACTTCCACATCTCCGCGGCCAGGCGTGAGGAGGTCCTGCGCAGACTGGACTCCGTTTCGCCCGATACTATAGCGGGATCAAAGGTAGTGAGAGCGGATACCATCGATGGCTTTCGTTATGTGCTGGCAGACGAGTCGTGGCTGCTCATTCGCTTCTCCGGCACCGAACCCCTGGTGCGGGTCTACTCCGAGGCGGAAGACCTGGAGAGAGCCCGCGAGCTGTTGACGGCCGGGAAAGAACTCGCCGGCCTCTAGATCGGCCGGCGTCAAATCTCGCTTGTGGCGGAGGGAGAGGGATTCGAACCCTCGACCCCGATAACTCGGAGTAAGCGCTTAGCAGGCGCCCGCACTAGGCCACTATGCGATCCCTCCGCTATGCGCCAACGTCTATTATGCCACATACCGGGTGGATCGGCAATCACGGGTCGGTCACATGTGGACCACAGAAAGGCCTGCACCGGCTCTCTGGAGACGTAGTGCTCGGACCTGGCCCCGTGCTGCCCGGTTCTGGCGCGTCGCTCCGGAATCCGGCCGCGCGTGACCGCCCCTCCCTAGTCGGTCGGCTTCACGATGCTCTCAATGCGGTAGGAGAAGGTGCCTGCCGGAGCCACGACTTCCACCGTCTGTCCCGGTTCCTTGTCCAGCACCACTCTGCCGAGCGGTGAAGCAACCGAAAGCCTCCCCCGGGCCGGGTTTGCCTCTCGGGGATCGACCAGGACATAGCAGAGCTCTTTCCCCGAGGACAGGTCGCAGACCACAACCGTATCGCCGAATTTCGCCCTGGAGGCTTCCCGGTCCTTTTCGACCTTCCGCGCCAGGCTAAGGGTGGACTCGAGTTCCTGGATCCTTCCCTCGAGGTGTGCCTTTCGCTCTCTGGCTGCCGCCAGGGGGGCGTTCTCTGCAAAGTCCTTGTCCGCTGCCGCCTTCCGGATCTCTTCGATCACCCCCGGAAGCTGGTCTCTGAGGTTGTTCAACTCGGCCTCCAGTTCGGCGTAGCCCTGCGCCGTCAGGGTAGCCCTGTTCTCGGGCGTCCGGCGCGCTCTGCCCGCCTTTGTCGAGGCTTTGCGGGCCCTCAAGTGAGGGGACAAACTGGTCCCGCTGAGGCCGTGTTTCCGCATGTATGCCAGGAAGGACTTAACGGCTTTGACTGCCGAGGGGACGATCAGTTCGCCGTAGCTGGCCACATCGACCGGGCTTATATCCTTCACCTGCCGCGACGGGCCAAGCCATCGTATGAACTTGAATATCTCTGCCTGTGTCTCTGCTCTTTCTTCGGGGCGTGAATCTGATAGGAAGGCGTCCGCTACTTCAGCAAGCGTCGGATCGTGGTCGAAGGTCCGTTTCACAAACAGACAGATGATACCTTAAAGAGGGGCCACTGTCAATTTGCACAGCGTGGAGAGAACGCTTTATCTCCCCCGTGCATTATGCTAACCTATGCCGTACCTGCTTCCGGCCGCACGGGCCGGAGCGCTGCGACCGGAGACCGTTCTGGACACATGAAAGCCTTAGTGCAATCTGATTTCGACGGCACGATCACCGAAGAGGATGTCAGTTCTTTCCTTTTGGAAGACTTCGCCCAGGGGGACTGGCGACGGTTACTGCGTGAGTACAGAGAGGGCCGGATATCGGTAGCGGACCTCAACATCGGGGCCTTCAGTATGATCCACGCCGATAAAGCTACACTGCTCGGGGCACTGAAAGGCAGGGTCAGGGTGCGCCCCGGCTTTAGCGAACTGGTGGACTACTGCCTGAATAATGGAGTCAGATTCGTCATCGTGAGTAACGGTCTCGACTTCTACATCGATGCCGTTCTCAAAGACATGGGCCTGGAAACCATCGAAGTCCACTCCGCGCGGGCTCACTTCCATCCCGAAGGGATGAGGGTCCACTATATCGGTCCCGATGGAAACCTGCTGGAAGACGGCTTCAAGGAGGCGTACACCCGGTCGTTTCTGAGGCAGGAATACAGGGTGACATATATGGGAAACGGCAACTCAGATACTGTACCGGCCGGATATGCTCATCATGTTTTTGCCACGGGCGAGCTATTGGCCCACTGTCGCGAAAACAGCATGAACTGCAATCCTCTTGAGAGCTTTTCCGGGGTCGTAAGGGCGCTAAAACAGATCCTACAGCTCCAGATCTGAAGAGATTCCCTGCATCGCTTCGATCCCGAGGCCGATGAACTCCTCCAGCTCCAGCCCGATCTCGCGGCACTCCGCTACCTGCTCCCTGTTGACTCCGGCGGCGAAGCTCTTTTCGCGGAACCGCTTCATCACCGATCTGGTGGTAAGGCCCGTTAGTTTTTCGGGGCGAACGAGGGCGGCGGCGGTTATCAGTCCGCTGAGAGGGTCGGCACAGTACAGCGCCTTGTCCAGTCTGCTTTCCCGGGGCACGCCATGCACCTCGTTATGGCACAGGATGGCATGGATCATCTCTTCACTGGCTCCCAGTTCGCGTGCTATGTCCGCTCCTAGTCTGCCATGGGCGACCATGTCGTCCTTGACCAGCTCCACGTCTATGTCATGGACGAGGCCGGTAAGCCCCCACTCCTCCTCGTTCTCCCCCAGCCTTCTGGCCAGAGCGCGCATGATGGCCTCCACCGCCAGCATGTGCTTGATCATGTTCCTGTCCTGGACGTTGGTGTAGATGGAGTCAAGCACCTTCTCCCTGTTGATCTTCAGTGTCATGTCAGCACCTTTTCTCTCTCGGCCGATACTATACCACGCAAATAGCGCCCGGTGGAAGAGGCGTCGTTCTGCGCCAGCTCCTCGGGTGTGCCCGCGTCCACCAGGTATCCGCCATCGTCGCCTGCTCCGGGGCCGAGGTCGATCACCCAGTCCGCATTCTTGACCACGTCCAGATGGTGCTCGATGACGACCACGGTGTTACCCTGGTCCACCAGGCGCTGGAGCACCTTCAGCAGGTAGTCGATATCCGAAAAGGAGAGACCGGTGGTGGGCTCATCCAGTATATAGAGCGTCCTGCCTGTGGAGCGACGCGACAGCTCGGTGGCCAGCTTCACGCGTTGGGCCTCGCCCCCCGACAGGGTCGGCGCGGGCTGTCCCAGGCGAATGTACCCCAGACCCACGTCCCGCATGGTGGCAAGCCTGTTCTTGACGCGGGGAAAATGGTCGAAGAAGAGCAGGGCCTCATCCACGGTCATGTCCAGGATCTCGGCGATGTTCTTCCTCTTGAAGTGGATTTCCAGCGCTTCCCGGTTATACCGTTTCCCTTTGCATATCTCGCAGGCGACGGTGACGTTGGGCAAAAACTGCATTTCTATCTGAACGTAGCCCGCGCCCTGACAGGCTTCGCAGCGTCCCCCTTTTACGTTGAAGGAGAAGCGTCCCTGGAGGTAGCCGCGCGCTCTGGCTTCGGGAACGCCCGCAAAAAGCTCCCGAATAGGGGTGAACGTTCCGGTATAGGTTGCCGGGTTGCTCCGCGGTGTGCGGCCGATCGGTGACTGGTCGATGTTGACGACCTTGTCGATGTGTTCAAAGCCGATGACTGCATCGCATTCACCCGGCCTCTCTCTGGCACGATAGAGGAGGCGGGCCAGTCTCTTATACAGGATTTCGTTGATCAGAGTGCTCTTGCCGCTCCCGGAGACGCCCGTAACGCAGACGAACTTGCCCAGAGGAACACGGGCGTCGATATTCTTCAGGTTGTTCGCCCTTCCGCCTTTGATGACAAGCTCCTCTCCCGAGCCCGGGCGGCGTCGGGCCGGCAACGGGATCTGCCTCGTTCCGCTGAGGTACTGCCCGGTTATCGACTGAGGGCAGTCGGCTATATCCTGCAGTTTCCCCGTGGCAATCACCTCCCCTCCCTGTTTGCCCGCCCCGGGTCCCATGTCGATGATATGGTCGGCCGCTCTCATCACGGCTTCATCGTGTTCCACGATGATTATGGTGTTGTCCAGGTCTCGGAGGTGCTTCAGCGTAGCTATCAGCCGGGCGCCGTCGGCGGGGTGTAGCCCCACCGTGGGCTCATCGCAGATATACAGGACTCCGGTCAGCCCGCTGCCGATCTGGGTAGCCAGGCGAATCCTCTGGGCCTCCCCTCCGCTCAGCGTCGCAGACGGGCGGTCGAGCGTCAAATAGCCCAGACCGATATCCCTCAGAAAGCCCAACCGGGCGTGGATCTCCTTGATGATCTGCCTCGCGATGGCCAGTTCGCGACGCGTGATCTTGCTGCCCAGCCCTTCCGCCCAGTCCAGTGACCTCATGACTGGCAGCCCGCTGATGTCCATTATGTTCTTCCCCGTGACTGTGACGGCCAGGGACTCGGGCTTCAGGCGTTTCCCGTGACAGGCGGGACACGGGCTCGATGTCATATAGCGCTCTATGTCCGCCCTGACGCTGTCGGAGTCCGTCTCCCGGTACCGTCGCTCCAGGTTCGGTATGACGCCCTCGAAACGGGCGTAGAACTGGCGCGTCCTGCCGTGGCGGTCCTCGTATGTGACGGGAAACGGCTCACCGCGGGTGCCGTAAAGGACCCGGTTTAGCGCTTCCTCGCTTAGTTCGGCGACCGGTCTGGACATGGAAAAGCCGTGGCGGCGACTCAGGGAATGTAGCATGCTCCCGTACCAGCTGCTGAGCTGCCCGTTTCTGGCCCAGGGCTGGACGGCCCCTTCGGCGAGGCTCAGCGTTTTATCGGGGATGGCCAGGTTGGGGTCTATCTCCGATTGGCAGCCGAGTCCTGTGCAGATGGGACATGCTCCATAGGGGCTGTTGAAGCTAAACGTTCTGGGCGCGATCTCCCCCAGGCTGATCCCGCAGTAGACACAGGCAAAATGCTCGGAGAACAGCAACTCCTCGCCATCCAGGACCTTCACAAGCACCACCCCCGACCCCACCTTCAACGCCGTCTCGACCGAGTCGGCCAGCCGGGTGGCGTTCTCGCTTCTCTCTATCTGTAGCCTGTCCACAATCACGTCTATGCTGTGCTTCTTGTTCTTGTCCAGCTGTAGCTCCTCGGACAGGTCGTAGATCTGTCCGTCGACCCGGACTCTGACGAACCCCGCTTTCTGCAGGTCCCTGAGTATTCCCTGGTGTTCACCCTTGCGGTCTCTGACCAGCGGCGCCAGGACCATGATGCGGCTGCCTTCGGGTATCTCTTGAACGGCATCGACTATTTGCTGCACGGTCTGGCGTGAGATCTCCCTGCCACAGTCGGGGCAATGCGGATGACCGATACGGGCCAACAGAAGCCGCAGGTAATCGTAGATCTCGGTCATCGTGCCCACGATGGACCGCGGGTTGTGTGACGCCCCCTTCTGGTCGATCGATATGGCCGGGCTCAGCCCTTCGATGTAATCAACGTCCGGCTTCTCCATCTGCCCCAGGAACTGGCGGGCATAGGCAGAAAGCGACTCCACGTAGCGACGCTGTCCTTCGGCATATATGGTGTCGAAAGCCAGCGAACTCTTGCCCGATCCGGACACGCCGGTGATGACCACCAGCTTGTTCCTGGGGATGGTGACATCGATGTCCTTGAGGTTGTGCTCTCTGGCGCCCTTAACGAAAATGGCATCCGGCATAGGCCATATTGTACCATTCGAAGCGGGCCCCCCTCAAAAGCGAGCCAGGCGGAGCGCCTGCATGCGGACGGGTTCCGATCAACAGACAGGGAGGCACAACACTCAGCTCAGGTATGGGTAGGGCCGCCATTTGTCTGAGCGCACAGCGGTCCTATTGCTTAAGCCATTGCTCCCTGGTAATCCCGCCTCGCTTCAGAATCCGAGACAGCAAAGCGACCCGAGTATCCTTGCGATGCGGGTTAGGCACGGTTAACACCAGGCTTCCCTTTATCATATAGGGATGCGTCCCGCCCTGATAAGGGCCGCAAATCCCAGCCTGCGTAGCCGCCCTATTAGCTCTGTCCAGGAGACCGGCGACAGGTCAGCCACCGACCTCCAGTGTCTTGATTTCCTCTATCCTGTGTGTTCACCTATGGGAGGAATATCCAGTCCCTTTCTAAGCCTCACCACAAGCCAACCGTCGATAACCTCAGCCAGATTATGGCGGCATTCCTACAGTGCCTTACCTGTAGCCCATACGCCTTCAAGCTCCGGGACTTCGCCGTAGTATGGTTCGTCGTCCTCGATGAGTTCATACTCCGCCCTAGCCAGAGCGCCTTCGATGTATTCTGCGATCAAATGTCACCTCGTCTCCTGGCTTATCCCAATGTTGCAAGTCTTGCGCTTGGTCATCATAGCTTGAAGCACTGCTTGCCAGGAACGCGCGGGCCCTTCACGGGCTCGCAGACCGTATCTCGCGCTACGCCGGCTCTGTGGGCGCCGGAGCCTTCACCACTAGATCAGGCCGTCGAAATGCATTAGCACCGGCGCCAGCATCAGCGAGATGACCGACATCAGCTTGAGCATTATATTCAGCGAGGGCCCGGCCGTGTCCTTCATCGGGTCGCCGACCGTGTCTCCCACCACGCTGGCTTTGTGCGCGTCCGATCCCTTGCCCCCGAACTTCCCCGACTCGATCCACTTCTTGGCATTGTCCCAGGCGCCACCGGCGTTGTTCAGAGTGATGGCGAGGATCAGACCGGCAGCCAGGGCTCCGATCAGGAAGCCGGCCAGCGCGAATTTGCCCAGGAGCAGACCTACCAGCACAGGCGCGGCTATGGTCATCATGGACGGAAGAAGCATTTGCCGCAGCGATATCTTGGTGGCGATATCCACGCACCTGCCGTACTCCGGCCTGGCTGTTCCCTCCATCAACCCCTTTATCTCGCGCCACTGCCGGCGTACCTCATCTATGATTGCTGAGGTAGTTATACCTACCGCCTTCATGGTCATAGCACAGAAGACGGGCGGCATGAGAGCGCCCAGGATCAGGCCGACGATGATCGGCATGCTCAGCAGGCTCAACTCCGGCGGCAGTTCCAGCGTGCCCGTCGCCGAGACCGTCACTATGCCGACGGCCATGGCGAAGGCCAGTATCAGCCCCAGCGAGTTCATGGCCGCAGCCCCGATGGCGAACCCCTTGCCCGTAGCTGCCGTTGTATTGCCCAGAGAGTCCAGGGCGTCGGTCCTCTCGCGCACCTCGTCCGGCAATCCCGCCTGGGTGGTTATGCCGCCCGCGTTATCGGCAATAGGCCCGTAGGCATCGGTGGCCAGCGTCACGCCCAGCGTGGACAGCATACCGACACAGGCCAGGGCCACACCATAGAAGTCGCCGAAGCGGAAGGCCACCACGATTGCGATGGCTATGAAGACTATGGGTGGCCAGGTGCTCATCAGTCCCGTGGCAAAACCGCGGATTATGGTGGAACCCGCGCCGGTGGTGGAGGCCTCGGATATCTCCTGCGTGGGCTTAAAGGCATAGGAGGTGAAGTAGTTGGTGCTCTCGCCTATCAGGGCGCCCGCTGCGAGTCCGGCCAGCACGGCCCAGAACAGGCCCAGGCTGGCATCGAGGAAGTAGATCACCAGGAAGCTGAACACCGCCGCCAGTATCGTGGCGCCCAGTGTGCCGCGGCGCAGAGCGCCCAGCAGGGCGCCCATCTCTAGCTTCTCCCCGATCCTGACCAGGAAGCAGCCGATCACTGAAGCCACGAGGCCCCCGGCCATGATCAGCATAGGCAGCCACCAGGCATGTTGCAGCGCCGTCTGCGCGGGAAGTCCTGGAAAGAGTGTGTCGGTTACCCAGGGCGCGATCACCACTCCGATTGTGGTCAGTGTCATGGTGGCGATAACCGTCTGCACATACGATTCGAAAAGGTCAGCCCCCATCCCGCACACATCGCCCACATTGTCGCCGACGTTATCGGCTATTACCGCGGCATTCCTGGGGTCGTCCTCAGGGATCCCGGCTTCCACCTTGCCCACCAGGTCGGCCCCGGCATCCGCTCCCTTGGTGAATATCCCGCCGCCGACCCTGGAAAACAGAGCGACCAGGGACGCGCCCGTACCATAGGCGGGGATGATGAACAGGAAGCGGAAGTCGGGAAGGTCATGCCAGGCGAAGTAGAGTATGGATAGTCCGATCAGGCCGACGCTGACCACGGTCAGCCCCATCACCGCCCCGCCACGGAAGGCGACTTTGAGTCCCTGATTGAGGCTCTGCTGTGCCGCGGTGCAGGTCCTGCCGTTGGCCCGCAGCGCCATATTCATGCCGGCATATCCGGCGGCCATAGAGGATATGGCGCCGAAGACGAACGCCACGGCCACTCTCCAGCCCAGGTCGGGGACCACCGCCAGGACAACCGCTATCACGGCCACCACAATGGCCAGGGTGCGGTATTCCGTATGGATGAAGGTAAGTCCCCCCTCTTTGATGGCGCCGACGATCTCCCTGACCCTCTCCGAACCCTGGTCCTGCCTCAGAACGTAGCGCACAAAGTATGCCACCGCCGCCACTCCTATGAGCCCCGTGATCACGCCGATCCATACTAAGTCCATAGCTCTCCTTCCCGCAGGAGCACAAAATCAGGGCACTCCAGACGCTCCCGGGTGCCCTCACTCCTGTCTGCTGGAACAAGCATGTTCGAGCGGTAGTCTAATACAAAAGGCCCTCGTAGTCAACGAGTCGCTCGCCTAAGGCATCAGGACCGCTGTTCCTTCCGGCCGTACTCGTGTGTTACCTGCCCGTTCGTGTGGGCCCGCGACTCGGCGATTGACCCGGGTAGGTGCTGAGATGTAAAATCAGGCGTGTAACCGGGGTGGGCCGCCCGAAGGTGGCGGCACGCATCGGGGACCGACTCTCCGGCGAAGCAACAGGCAATCCCGGGATGGTCTGTTGCCGTGCGGCAGGAGAGGTCTTTGACCGGCTAGTAAAGGAGGCAAGATGGACTTCGAACTGACGGAAGAACACAAGATGTTCCAGACAATGGTGAGGGACTTCTGCGCCCGTGAAATCGAACCCCACGCCGCCCGGTGGGATGAGACCAACGAGTTCCCTTACGACACGTATAAGAAGATGGCCGATGCCGGGCTGTGTGGCGTGCACTTCCCCGAACAATACGGCGGCAGCGGCGACGAGTTGACCTTTACCATAGCCTGTGAGGAGATATCGCGGGCCTCCGCGGGACTGGGTGTTGCCTATCTCGTCAGCCTCGGACTGGCCATGTATCCCCTGGTCATGCACGGCCAGGAGCAACAGAAGAGTCACTATATTCCGCGCGTTATCGACGGCTCGATAGTGGCTTTCGCCCTGACCGAGGCCATGGCCGGCAGCGATGTTGCCGGCCTGGAGACAAAATACGTGCGCGATGGCGACCACTACGTCCTTAACGGCAACAAGATCTTCATAAGCAACG
>PWRA01000133.1 GCA_003556385.1 Dehalococcoidia bacterium
GAGTGCTCACCGAGGCGCTGGGTCGAACCGGAGCCACGGTTATCGCGGTTGAGCTGGATTCGCAGCTGGTTGCCCTGCTTAAGAAACGGTTACGTGCCTTTCCGAACGTGAAGGTGGTCCATGCCGACATACTCAAGACCACCCCCGGGCAGCTCCTGCAGGAGACGGTGGCTGCCCCCGGCACCGCGCGGGACTACAAGGTTGTCGCCAATCTTCCCTACTACATCACCTCACCGGTGTTGAGCCATTTCCTGGAGGCGGAGCCCCGGCCCTCCAGAATGGTGGTGATGGTGCAGAAAGAGGTAGGTGAGACCATCGCTGCCGCTCCCGGCAAGATGCGCCTGCTCAGCGTCAGGACCCAGTTCTACAGCAAGCCGGCCATCGTGTGCTACGTGCCGTCCTCGAGTTTTCATCCGCCGCCGAAAGTAGACTCGGTTGTTCTGCGCCTCGATGTCCGCTCCCGGCCGCCCATCGAGGTGAAGGATGTTGCCGGCTTCTTCGACATGGTGATGCGCGGCTTCAGCGCGCCGCGCAAGCAGCTTCGCAATACTCTATCCCGGTCTCTGCAGATGCCGGCGGACGAGGTGGCCCGATTGCTGGAGAAGGCCGGGGTAGAACCCGGCCGCCGGGCTGAGACTCTCGGCCTGGAGGAGTGGCGGCGGCTGTGGGAGGTCTTCTCGGAGGGACGACGATGCTGACGGTTCAGGCGCCGGCCAAGATAAACCTGGTCCTGGAGGTGCTGGAGAGGCTTGACGATTATCACCGGATCGCCAGCATCGTCCAGTCGATAGACCTGTGCGATACGCTCGATTTTCATCTGGACGAGGAGATCCACTTCGAGTGCGACCGCCCCGGCCTGGAACATGATAACCTGGTGGTCCAGGCGGCGGAGATCCTTAGAGCGAGCACCAGATATAGCTTGGGTGCGCGCATCAAACTGCATAAGCGCATACCGTGGGGTAGCGGACTGGGTGGTGGCAGCAGCGATGCCGCCGCGACGCTCCTGGCCCTCAACGAGCTGTGGAGACTGGAGCTTCCCGTTTCCGGGCTAATCGACCTGGCATCCAGGCTGGGGTCCGATGTTCCTTTCTTCATCCATGGAGGCACGGCTCTGGTCCAGGGCAGGGGAGAAAGAGTGACTCCGCTACCGGGTCTGCCTCCGACCTGGTTCATCCTCCTGGTGCCGTCGGTGCCCGAAATCCCGGGCAAGACAAAGCAGATGTACGGCAAGCTGGACTTCGGCCATTTCACGGACGGCCGGTTTGTGGAGGCGGCCGTGTCGGCTCTGAGACGGGGGACGATGATCGACCGCGGGCTCATGTTCAATGTCTTCGAGAGGGTGGCGTTCGGTTTCTTCCCGCAGCTGGACGGGTACAGGAAGCTGCTGGAGGAGGCCGGAGCCCCGGCGGTGCATCTGGCCGGCTCAGGGCCGTGTCTGTTCGCCCTGTGCGCGGGCAGGGAAGAGGCCGCCGACCTGTTCTCGCGTCTAAATACGCAGGGACTGGAATGCCACCTGGCCGCCTGTTTTTCGGGCGGAGATGTCTCTCCGGGCGGTTAGCGTCGGCGCGTAGGGATGGTGTGGCGTTCTGCTTCCATCACTCCCGGCCATGCTCGCGGTCGGCACCATGGTCGGGAGTCTTCAGCGAAAGAGCCAGTGTCTCCTCGTCGGCCCTGGTGACGACCTCGCCATCCAGCCTGGCCTTATGCAGTGTCCGCAGCACCTCGCCCATCTCCGGGCCCGCGGAGAAGCCCAGGTCTTTCAGGTCTTCCCCGTTCAGGGAGGTCCTCACGTAGCGCAGCCTGGTCAGGAACAGCTGGAGGTGGGCCCGTACCGTGGAGGCCTCCGCGGCAATGGAGTTGGCCTGTATCGCCAGCGGATCGTACTCGCGCAGCAGGTAATAGACCTCGCTGGGTTTCAGCGCCGCGTTGTCCAGGAGCGCCAGGTTGTTCTTGACGCGCAGCGTGTCATGCATAGACCGTGACGGCCCGGCCGGCGCATTGAGACGCCCCAGCAACTGCTCCAGTTCCCCTTCATCGAGGTCACGAATCAGAAGGCAGAAGTAGAGCGCGGTCAGTTGATCGCCTTTGGTCAGCGTTCGTGCCTTGACGAACATGTCGGCAAGGCGGCCGTTGCCCGTAAGGGCAGGCGCCAACCTCTGCAGCACCCCCAGCCCGGCAAGCCGCCGGATGGCCGGTTCGGGGCGTTCCTCCCCCAAGATGAGTTCCAGCTCGTGCCTTATGCGATCGCCGCTTATCGTATCGAGCATGGGGATATCGCGGCTCAGGAGCTCAGCGGTCTGTGCTTCAAGCTCGAAACCGAGGCGCTGCTCATAGCGGACGGCCCGCAGGATCCTGGTGGCATCGTCTGTGAAGCTCCGCGGGTGCAGGATGCGGATAAGCGCGCGCTCGAGATCGCTCCTTCCTCCGTGGGGGTCGACCGGCTCTCCGTAGTCGTCGGAGGCGAGCGATATAGCCATGGCATTGATCGTGAAGTCTCTTCGAAAGAGGTCGTCATTCAGTGTACCTGGGGTCACAGCGGGCAGCGCCCCCGGCCTGGCATAGGTCTCCTTTCGCGCCGTGGCGAGGTCCACGGTGAGGTCGGCGTGTTTCAGCTTGGCCGTGCCGAAGCGGTGGTGGGCGAGCAGCCGTGCCTGACCGGTCTCGGCCACCTCTCGTGCCAGCTTAACCGCATCGCCTTCCACGACCAGGTCCATATCCAGGTTGGCATAACCGAGGAGCATATCTCTCACTATGCCGCCGACGAGGTATACCCTTTCGCCGCGCGCGTCCGCCCGCCCCCTGATGTCCTTCAGCAGTTCCAGGAGCTGGCGCGGAAGATACCGCTCCATCCGGTCGGCCAGGTTCATAGCTCGAGTATTATAGCAGTACTCCCCCTGACGCCGTAGCACGTCGTTCACATCGCCCCGGTTAACCTATATAATAATAAGGAAGGCGAGGATGGCTCCCCGACATGGATAGAAGAAGCCACGACGGGCACAGGAAGAGACTGCGGGCGAGGTTCAGCCGATCGGGGCTGGACGCTTTCCTCGACTACGAGATCGTCGAGTTGCTGCTGACACTGGGGACGCCCCGTCGTGACTGCAAGCCGCAGGCCAAGGAAGCGATTGCGCGGTTCCAGACGCTGAGGGGCGTCCTGGAGGCTCCGCCCGAGGAGCTGCAGAAGATCAAGGACATAGGCCCGACCCATGTCTTCGTCATCAAGTTCATCCAGGAGCTGGCGAGGAAGTTCCTCAAAGAACAGCTCCTCGATAGGCCCTACTGCCGGTCCTCCGGGGAGGTCTTCGATTACCTGTACCACTCCATGCGCGACTTGAAGAAGGAGGTCTTCAAGGTCATGTTCCTCGATTCCCAGAACCATGTTGTCGGGATCGAGGATCTGTTCGAGGGGACGCTCAACGCCAGCGCGGTCTATCCCCGCGAAGTGATCCAGGGCGCCGTCACGCACAATGCCGCGGCCCTCATCTTCGTCCACAACCACCCGGCGGGCAATCCCCAGCCGAGCAACAACGACAAAC
>PWRA01000115.1 GCA_003556385.1 Dehalococcoidia bacterium
AAGAGGATCGTCTTCATCAGCGGCGGTATCGCACATGCCTCCTTCGGGGGAATCGGCCTCGGCTACTTCCTGGGCATCAATCCGATTATGGGGGCTCTCTTCTTCTCGGTGGCCTCAAGCCTCACTATAGGAGTGATAACCAGCAGGACGAGGATCGCTGCTGACACTGCCATCGGCGTTCTCTGGGCAGTAGGCATGGCCCTGGGGATCGTGTTCATCTACCTTACCCCTGGCTTTGCTCCAGACCTGATGAGCTATCTGTTCGGCAGCATCCTGACTGTACCGTTCAGCGACATCGTGCTGATGCTGGTACTGGTCCTGGTGATCATCGGTATCGCTGTGGCTCTGTATAAGGAGTATCTGATACTGTGCTTTGACGAGGAGTACGGCGCGGTGGTCGGCATGCCCGTTGAGAAGCTCTACTTCCTGTTGCTGGCGATGATCGCGCTGACTGTGGTGGTGCTCATCCAGGTCGTGGGCATGATACTGGTCATTGCCCTGCTCACGTTCCCGGCGGCCATGGCGCGGCAGTTTACCCACAATATGAAGAAGATGATGTTGCTTGCAATTCTCTTCGGGTTCCTCTTCACCATGGGGGGGCTGTGGTTGTCTTATGTCCTGAGGCTGCCCTCGGGTGCAACCATAGTCCTGTTCGGCGGAGTGGTGCTGGCAGCTTCGCTGGGACTGCCTCGAGTGCGTGAGAGATATCGCCAGACCGGGAAGGCCGCGTAGCCCGGCCCTATTGCGGATAACATCCCGGTGGTTCCAGTCAGCGAGTCATGAAGGCGCGTCTTGCTCTTCCGACGTCGGGTCAATCCCGGTCTCCTCATCCTGGCCCGCTGCCGGACCATTGTCCTTGCGCCTGGACCGCACACTCTGTACTTTGACAATGGCAAGCCCGACGCCGGCCGCAAGCGCAATCAGGACCTGATCTCCGGATCCGCCGCATGACCCTCCGCAGAATATACACATTGTTCGTTCGCCTTCGGTTGCGCAGTAGAAATCTGCAGCCGATTATAGCCTGTGATGGTTTACAGGACAAATGTGTGTCTGAGGTGCAGTTCAATCCGCATAATCATATGGAAGCCGGACAACAGGAGAACTGCTGTGGCTGGTGGGTGACCAGATGATGAGTGGCGATCGTGATGATCCTTTTGAGATAAGGCGCCCTATCGGTGCCTGAGAAACATCAGAGCTATGACCAGAGCAAACACCATTGGAACCGGAGTTATCAGAAGACCGGTACCGGTTCCCACCAGCCCTCCCACCCATCCCATCAGGGGTGCCCCGATCGCTACCCCTGCGGTCAGCAGAGCGTGGAACAGGCCTGTGGCGAGCCCGCGCTCCTCGATGATTGTATTGTCGGTGATCAGTGCTGAGATAGAGGGGAACATCAATCCGTAACCCACGCCGTATAAGGCCATCGCTGCAGCCAGCGGCACTAGCCCGGATAGCCAGGGCAGCACGGTCAGGCCAAGTATGACGCACAGCAGTCCCCCGACAACCGTTGGTAGTCGTCCCGCCCTGTCTGAAATGGCGCCGCCCAGGAACTGAGTGACCACGAATACTGCGGAGAACGCGCCCAGCAGCATGCCTATTTCGAGAGCTCCCATACCCAGTTGTGCCACATGCATCGGCAGAAGCGTGACCACGCTCCCAAAGGTGAAATACTGGGTGAATATGGCCGCGTAGGAGACCAGCAGTCCCTTCCTGGCAAGAAGGTTCCTGACCTCTGCTAACCCTGCCCCCCCGGCCTGTGTCCGTCTCGGGTGGCCGCTCTCTCGTGGCAGCATGAGTCCTAAGAGCATGCCTATCCCCACCATCGATGCGCCGAAGAAGAAGAGGGCGTTGAAGCCGATGCGGGAGGCGATCAGCCCGCTAACGGGGTAACCTATCAGCGCTGCACTAGCCAGAGCTATACCGTAGAAAGACATCGCTCGAGCTCTGTTCCGAGCAGTCGAGTGGTAAGCCATTATGGACATGCTTGAGGGCGCCACCAGGGCTCCGGTGGCCCCGTGCAGTGCCCGGACGAGCGCAAGGTGGAAGGGATTTCGTGTGAAGGCGTAGAGCACCATGCTGACGACACTGCCGGCCAGGCCCCCGACCAGTGGGGCTTTGTAGCCTACTCTGTCGATCAACCGGCCAAAGAAGATATTGGCGGGAGTGTTTACTATGGAATACAGGCCGACGATGAGGCCGACCAGGGCCGCGCTGGCTTCCAGACCGGAGGCATAGAGCGCTATCACCGGTATCAGCAGATGAGTATCGAGGAAGCCCAGGAAGGTGACCACCGAGGTCACGGGCAGGACAGCCTTGCTGTGTTCGCTCAGTGCACGCATGTCCGGTTGGGCACCAGCATATCATAACAGGCATTGGGACGGGCGTCAGGCGTCGACATGTCGCACCTGTTTCTCGTCAACACGACCTGGCGCTGGTGTTATCGATGCTTGCGGCGTCGTTCCTGTAGGCGGGTCGGCTGTGGCAAGAAGCGGGTGTCAGCACCCTACAGCCATTGCACCTGATACGCGTCTCCCGACTCCTTCAGGAAACTCTCTAGCTGGTCCAATTGCATGGCAGCAGGCATCGGGTAGCGGTCCGGAAGCTTCTGTAACTCCCTGTTGTATCGCATGAAGACGGCGATGTCCTGCGGATATTTCTCCTCCTTCAGTCCTATGAAAGAGCCTTCCTTGCACGCTCGATCCAGTATGGACTGCCATCTTTCTATCGGGGTAACCCCGGGCCCGGCTACGCCGTGAGATAGGATCATCAGGTGGATATGGTCGAATGCAGGAGCTTGCTGCAGGTAGGCTTCGATCGATGCGGCGGATGGCTCGGTGTTAAACACGATCCAGAAGGGCGTAGAACCTGTTCCCAGGGTCCACCACGGCTCGACGACGTTGAATGTCTCGACAAGCAATCTACTGGAACTGATTCCTCTCTTCTTATACCACCACCGGTACAGGTCGGCAATCAGAGGGCTCAAGTGTTCTGGATCGACGAAGGATATGCGCTTCACCCGGTAGCCGTTCTCTTCTGCAAATCTGTATACGTCCTCCAGCAGAGCCGGCTCGAACCCCCACTCCGCCTCCGGCCTGCGGCCATCCGGTTCGGGTGTCTCCCAGCGTGTGTAGTCTACACCCTCCCGCTGGAGAAACTCCGCTACCGTTGGGCCACCGCTGATATACTCCTCGGGTGTGATGCCGCCCACCCCGCCCACCTGGAAGACGTGGCGCGGCGCTATCTCGGTCGTCGGCCACGACAAGTTACACTCGAGAACGAAGATGGTGGCGCCCGGTTTGAGGCTCTCCTTCAGAAAACGCTCGAAGGTCTCCCCGAGACGGATTCTCTTGATGCGAAAGTAGGCCATCCGCTGCACCATCAGGCGGTCCTGGGCCGGGTCGTGCATCTGATGAAGTTTGAACTCGGGATTGGCCTGGAGCAGAGGCGCGGCGGCGGTACGTCCCCACTCCATATCTTCTATTATGTGATCAGGGTGAAGGCCCGGTCGCC
>PWRA01000036.1 GCA_003556385.1 Dehalococcoidia bacterium
CAGGAAGTAACCCGTCTCGAGCCGTGGCACCGCGCGTGTCAGGTCAGGAAGCACGATGACTCTACAATCCCGAAGTTGAGCTTGCTGTTCGAGGCATAGTGTAACAAAACGTCGCTGCTTTCGTTATAGGCGGTGACGATGCATACAAGGAGGTCCAAAATGAAGATGCTGGGTATTCTTATTGCGGTTGCACTGACACTCTCGGCTCTGGGGGGTACCGTATACGCCGCCCGGGACAACCTGCCCGGTGACACTCTATACCCGGTGAAAGCTGCTACCGAGCAGGTGCTGATGCGGTTCGCGGGCAGCGATATTGCCCGTGCGGAGCGGGGCCTGAACTTCGCCGACAGGCGGTTGGCCGAGATAGCTGCGCTCGCTGCGCAGGGTCGCGTGCAGGACCTGGAGCTGGCTGTGGAGAAGTACGGCAATGCCCTGAATATAACCATGACCAGGATAGAAGCAGCTGCCGCCAGGGGACGCGTTGCAGGGAATGTAACCGGAAATGTTACGGCGAGGGTTGCGGAGGCGACCTTGAAACACCTGGACGTGCTGGAGGAGGTTTACGATCGGGTGCCCGAACAAGCTAGACCGGGTATAGAGAGGGCGATGGAGAGGTCCGTAACAGGACATCACACCGCCGTCGCGGTACTGGAACGGGCCGGTGTGGATGTTTCTCGAGTGCCTGGCATACCGAAAGCGGTACGCGAGCGGTTGGGGGACAGAATACCGATACCTTTTGCGCCGGGGCCTCCTGTTGGTGTATCCCCAGGTCCTCCCGGTAATGGTGGGCCGCCGGGTGGGCCGTAACTGTGCAGAGTCGGGTCCGGTAGACCGAATGCTGTGTCGGGAGGCTTACGTCGGTGGGCCTCCCGATCTCAATAAGCGTCACACTGTCTTCATGGGGATCGGCCTGATTGAAGACGGACGATCCAACCTTCGCTCAGGGCTGTAAGAAGTGGATTATGCGCGGTTCGCTCGTGTAGGTCATCGAAGCCCGCCTGCCAGGCGGGCTTGTCGTGAAGATTTGAATTTGTTGGGTCTGCACAGCAAAGTGCTATAATGGAAGCTGTCAACCGCAAGCCAGAAGGAAACAAGGTGGAACGGGAAGGCAGCATGAGGATAATACCGGGACAGGGTAGTATTGGCCACATCGCGAAGGGCTGCCTCTTTTTGATCGCGATAGCTATGGTGGCGGGCACGGCAGGCTGCGAACTCTTCTCGGCTCCTGGTTATGAGCCGGAGATATGGGATTGGCATGACCTTGATGCCATGAGATACCACCCGACCGGGAGCTTCATCCTCATGAGCAACCTGGACGCAACTACTGCCGGTTATCGGCAGTTGGCGAGTGATACGGCCCACGAGGGAAGGGGCTGGCAGCCGATAGGAGATATCGACGACCGATTCGGGGGTAGCTTCGACGGCCAGGGTTACCAGATCAGAGATTTGTTTGTCAACCGTCCCGACGATAGCTTTGTGGGGCTTTTTGGTGCTGTTGATAACGGAGGCATCATCCGGGATGTGTGGGTGGTGGATGCGACTGTGAGTGGTGATTGGTCTGTTGGGGGTCTGGCGGGAGCTAACTGGGGCACTGTGAGCAACTGCTATTACAGCGGCAGCATCAGGGGCGAGGACTGTGTTGGTGGCCTGGTGGGGGGTAATGCCGGCGGTGTGAACGACTCCCATTCGACGGCTAGCGTGACCGGCCGTTGGGATGTCGGTGGTCTGGTGGGAGCCAATGATGCCGGGGGCGCCGTGAGCGGCTCCTATGCTTCTGGCAGCGTGACCGGTGAGTGGTCTGTCGGTGGTCTGTTGGGGGGTAACTGGGGGGGCGTCCTCAGCAGCTCCTGCTGCAGCGGCAGCGTGAGCGGCGAGGACTATGTTGGCGGTCTCGTGGGGGATAATCAGGGCATCGTCAGGAACGCCTATGCCACTGGCAGCGTGACCGGCCAATGGCATGTTGGCGGTCTGGTAGGATACAACGAGGGCAGTGTCGACAACTGCTACTCCGCAGGTACGGTGAACGGTAGTGTCTGGGTCGGTGGTCTGGTGGGAAATAGCATGGATGGCAGTGTCCGCAACTCCTTTTGGGATAAGCAGGCCTCCGGAGTGGAAGAAAGCGATGGGGGGAAGGGCATAACCACGGTCGACATGCAGGCTCTTGCCACGTTCACGGACGCAGGGTGGGATATAATGGCCGTCCTTTCCGGGCAGGCCGATGGCACCCGCCTCTGGAATATCGTTGACGGCCAGACCTACCCCTTTCTGAGCTGGGAGTCCGGCTGAAATGGAGGGGTTCTGTAACACTTTGGCTGTCTGTTCGTTAATGAGGTTAACGGTGCATGAGACCCGTGGTGAGGAACAGGCATCAGATGAGGCTGTGCTGGTGCACAGGGTTACCGGTCGTGACGCCGAAGCTTTCGGCAGATTGTATGACATGCATGTGGACAGGGTATACAGACACATCTATTATCGGGTGGGCAATGAGACAGACGCCGAGGACCTCACCCAGCAGGTCTTCCTGAAGGCCTGGCTGGCGATCGACAGGTACCGGCAGACCGCGAGTCCGTTTGTCGCCTGGCTGATGACTATCAGTAACAACCTGGTGGTGGACTTCTACCGGACCAGGAAGGACAGGGCATATCTCGAGGCCGAGGCGCTGGCAGATGGTTCGATGTCAGGTCCGGAACGGACAGCCGAAGCCAGCCTGGAGCTACAGCGCGTGCAGAGGGCGATCTCGCACTTACGCAGCGATGAGCAGCAGGTGGTGGTTCTGCGTTTCATGGAGGGGTTCGAGTTTGCCGAGATTGCGTCTCTTATGGAGAAGAAAGAGGGAAATGTCAGGGTGATCCTGCACCGGGCACTGGTCAAACTGCGGGATATACTGGACAGGGAGGGTCAATAGAGTTGATGAGTTTTGAAGACATACTGACCGAGTGCATTGACGATATCAAGACGGGCAGGGCCACGATGGAGGACTGCCTTTCAAACCATCCGTCGCTGGCTGAGGAACTGGAGCCGTTGCTCAGAATTGGGCTCGGTATCGGGGAGCCGCCGGCCGTCAAGCCTTCTTCTACCTTCAAGATAAAGTCCCGGGTCTGGCTTATGGAGCAGATTCACGAGATGCAGACCGCAAGATGGCCCTGGTTCAGGCATAGGTCTGCGCTGAACCAAACACCACTGAGGAGGAGGTTCAGCACGATAGGTATCGTTGCCGCGATTGTACTGACTTTCGCTGCTCTGGGGGGTACCGTTTATGCTGCCCAGGACAGTCTCCCCGGTGATACTCTATACCCGGTGAAGGCTGCCGCTGAGCAGGTGCTGATGCGGTTCGTGCGCAATGATGTTGCCCGGGCCGAACGGGGCCTGAGCTTCGCCGATAGGCGAGTGGAGGAGATAGTTGATCTGGCTAAGCAGGGGCGTGTACAGGACCTGG
>PWRA01000042.1 GCA_003556385.1 Dehalococcoidia bacterium
GGGAACCGGCCTTCCCTTCGACCGTGTGGAAGAATACCTGTGCTATTGTGCGACCCGGCCTCAAGACAATCGGAACCTCACCCAGATTGGTCAGTTCCAAGGCGATTATACCGCGAAAGAGAGGGTGAATACCAATGGCTGTAGCCACAACTAGACCCAAGCGCCCCCAGGTAGACCTACCGACTACGTATGCGCTTAAGTCTATGGGCATTTTGAAGTACTCGAATGAGCCTCCCAAAACGAATTGATTCGGATGCAGGTGAAAGACTCCCCCAAACGGCTTAACTGACCTCACAACAGAGACACCGACCTCTCGTTCGGACTTCACTCCTCCAGGCTCTACGGTTCCAATGTCTGTACACCTCTGCTGCAGGAAGTGTGTACCCAGTCTTATATCAAGGGATGAACTCCCTTGATCTAACTGAGACTCTGGCTCAAGCAATGGAGTCACCACGAGTCGGTGAGTAGAATTTGATGTGGCGTAGATCCGCTTCCTTATCTCCTGACACGTAAGAATCGCCATAAGGAGTCTCCTATACTGACTTGCTCAGGGTCTCCCATCTGTCCTGGATGTTGGATAGCTCTATTCCCTTCGCGATTAGTTGGTAATACTTCTTACGTACTAGCAGTTCAGGGAACTTCGGGAAGAGCCCAAGCAGTCTGTTCATGTCTTCGAGGTAAGATAACCAACCGGCGTTGAATATTGCCTGGATACTCGGAGTGCGAAATTGGTCACTGGCAGCAAGCTGATACTCATTCGGAGGTAACCAGTCAATCAGTCTATTTCTTAATTGAGGTACTTCTGCATGAAACCGACTGTAGGAGAATGCACTAGTGCCGAGTTGCCTTTTTGCTTCGAGAAGGATGTTGTCTTTGATACTGAGGATAAGGCCGAAAACAGTCTTATACAGGTCGTCAGTAGGCCTGTGAGGAACACTGGTTACGGCCTCGCTCCACGGACGTACCAAAGCGTCATATTCGGCATTCTCTTTCCTGTCGGCGAGTCTCTTATAGCCGAATCCGGGGTCACTTCTGTGTAGGGCTCTTATGCAGGATTGAACGCGAAATCTTGATGGAGGGTGTGACTCGCTGGGCATATCAATGTCATCAAAGGGTAGAATGAGTACTGATAGAGAGCATATGTACGCAGGGCCGAAGAGCCCAGTACCTATGAAGTCACTGAAGATCTCTTCAGCCCAAGATGCTGCGATTAAGGGCAGTTGAAAGCGCGTGCGGTATTCTATGATCTCCCTTGTTTGCTGCAGGACCATTTGTGGAGGCGGCTGGGAAGCAGATAGGGCATTGAGCAAGGCTTCGAATATGGAGCCTGCAATACGCTTAATAACAGCGTCATCAAATCGAATCCAGGGAGATATGGTAGCATCAACGTCCAGTTTCCTATATAGCGCATGACCGATTTCATGACCCAGTAGGCAGTGGGAAAGGATATTGCAGGGTGGATTACCCGATAGCTGCAGGTGGTAGATATCTCGAGCGTCGAACTTCTGCTCCGCGAGTACGCTCTCCAGGTTCAAGCTAGCAAAGAACTCCTTGATTTTGGTAGACATCTCAGAGAAATAGTAGTTGCTCTCAGGGACCGAACTAATCACAAGATTTGAGCCCGGGAAGACGTAACCAGCTATCTGTTCCAAAGGTCGTACCAGCTCTGCTGGGACATTCTCACTATCACTGGCTCTGATAATGGGCAGTACGTAGCTCTGAAAGAATTCGATAAATACGTAAACATCGGATGCTTGGGCGAGTAAGTCCTCAACGACTCCGTCTTGGGCAGTACTGCTTGAAGAGATAATCTGCTGTATACGGTCCACCAAGATTTGAGATGATTGGAGGAGGCAATCCACCAGAGCAAGCGGACATGCTGATGGGTAGACTCTATCCTTCAAATCTGACAGATGCTCAGTGAACGTACTTGTCAATTCGAGGAGAGCCTCTAAGTATGTCTTATCCGACTTTCGAATGGCCATACCGAAACACCGTAAGAGGGCTTAGTGGATGACTGCTTCAATAGCTGTTGCTGTAGTGCTGCATATCTGCAGCAGAACTCATAAAGTGAATCTAATCTATCGTCCGAAATAGTTCTGTTTTGTGAGAGCTCGATTGCTGCTCCGCTCAGGTCGTCCAGTGTTTCGCGAAATGCCTTGGTATTCCTCAGTATCCCTTCCATGGCTTTGAATGTCTGTGCGAGGATTCTCAAAGAGTGTGTGCTAGACGCTCTTACTTGGGAACCAGAAACACTCTGGTCACCAGCATAGGCCGCTTCCAGTAGTTGAGAGAGCTTCTTGAAAACAGCTATGTCACCGGATTCTATGCGCTTTTCGCGCTTCACCCTTCTAATGGCAGCTCTCGACTGATTGGCAAGTATCTTGTGGTTGTAGATGTCAATGACTTCAAACGGGTCTCGTCTCTCTCTCATCACAATCATGCTCTTGCCTCCTTTTACGTTCCCTTGTTAAGGTGTTCTAGCGCTTCAGTCCCTTCCATTTGGGTCTGTTCCAGTAAGGAGACTTGCACCTAGGACAAACTTTTGGAGGTTCCTCCTTTCTGCTAGGCCATTGATGCTCACATCGTAGACAGCGGCAAATGTTTATCATACACGTCTGGGATTATATACCTGTGGGGTATATAATGTCAATACCTTTCTGACGAAGCCCTGGGGATCCAAGAGATAGTGCGTACTGGAAATGGGATCTGATCGGGACCAGACCTGACCTTCCCCTGGGTGTGGCGAACAACGGCTTTCTCCTGTTCTCCAGCACCACAATATCGAGACCACGATTGTCTTTGTGCTCCCATCACATCTTGACCGAATGGACAGCGGTGAAGACCTACCGGCAGGCGGGAGGTTGACGGTTACCGGCATAACGAGGCCGATTGAAGCTGGGTGACCTCTCGCGTTGGAGAAATCCGGCCTTCTCTGGCGATGTGATGGGCTACGGTCTTCCGGGCGTAATCGGTATGGTGTCCCCGCAGTTGCGTGACAGACTGTGAGGGCTAGTGCATTGAACACTCCGCTAGATTGTTCAAGTCATTCTATCCTATAATAACAGAGCTGTTGGGAAGCTGAGGAGGATCATTCAATGCAGAGATACTACTCAAGCCTGCTGGTTCTGGAGAGGGGTAAAGAAGAAGGCATCTTCTGCAAAGGCAGAGGGTGGCAGATCAGCTTTGAATCGAACCCCCAAAGCGACATCATCACTGGTGGCGAGCCTGCCAAAGAGATCGTGGTGCATGCTCGGACGGAGGCTCGCGCTCAATACGTCGTTGATCTAGTACTGGCTGCTTACTGTCTCTACTCCGGCAACATCCTAGCATTTGACCAACTGCCGGTCTTTCCTGTTCGCGCTACGACGATGAAAGAAATGGAGGAGCAACTCCTGGTTGGGGGTGGCCGCTCCATGGGTGTATACCATCTGCCTGTCTCGTGCGCCATCGCTGCTAGAGCTTCTCAAAAACGTGTATATCAGTACGCGCTTTTCAAGTACCTACTGAGCTGTCGTACCGTAACACTGGGGCCACGTTTGCTTGATCCCCAAGGCAGCTGGGAGCCAGGCAGACTAGTCTGGCCTTTGCCGAACGAGCACGTTTTCAGTGCCAATGCGATTACGTTGGCCTATTCTGTCCTGGAGGAACTGTCCTGTGACATACGGGCGTCAAGCAAAGCGCCGAGCAGGATAGGAGATGAGATGACTGGAACCCTATAGTCAAGGGTGATCTGCAAAGGCGTCTCACTGCCGTGGGGATCAGCTTGTCAGAACCCATCCTTTGGAACCTACGTCAGACACCAACTAGAATCGAGCGAGTGCGAAGGCCTCCCGGTTCAGCCAAGTGCGAATGGGCCAAGTACGGGGTCAGAGACACATATTTGGATGTGATTGAGGCTATAGCGTACGCTAGTTGGCTACGTAGCACGGTCTCTGCGCATCGAGCATCCGCTTTGACAACATCTCTGACTATCTGTGATGTCGCCAACGTTCAGCATCTGTCGAGGCGTCTTCTTCTGGAGGCACTAGGTTTCTGGCGCTACTGCGAGGCTCAAGTCGAAAATGCGGACGAAGGGGAGAGCTGATTTCTCTCTGCCCGGCTTGGCCCCTTCCCGTTCCAGCCAGTCACAATCTGAGTCTTTGTGCAGTTACGCCCGAGAGAACGCTCGTAGCCTCTTCTGTGATGCTGGATAGGCCACATCCTGTCGCCCCTCTGGACGGCACGCGAATAGGGCCCATAACGGTGCTATGTCTATCTCACGGCTCGGAGGAACTGCACAGCGACCAGTCCCTGACCTTCATCCCCGATGATCACTGCAGGTTCACATATACTTTTCGAGCGCCCCAAAACAATCGGGCAAAACCTCTCCGGTCTCAGGGTTCCTTGGCGAATGGATATTGTACATATACCCCGTTTTTCCGTATCTTCCCAACTTGCTTTCATCACATCTCGTGACATCCATACATATATGGTTTGCCCGCAGCGCAACTGTCACGTCGCGGCTTCCCTCAAAGTGTTCGCGCTCCCACAAGTATTCACACTCGATATTGAGAAAACACTCACGGATCCTTGGGGCATCAACGGAAACCGCCATCTCCGGTGTTAGGCCGGACTTGGTTATCTCATCATCCTCAAAGGCGTTGTTTCTCACCGTGGCGACGCATTTGTCATAAACGTCCCTCGACGGGAAATTGAGGACACAGCATCTTCTGTCCCTGAGTGTCTCATAGAGGTGGCCTGTCTTCGATACTGCTCCGATGATGCAGATGAACTCGCCCGTGTCACCCACGAAAGCCGACCAGGACTGCAGGCAGGCGTTCTCCTTGCCGTTGCTTTTGAATGATGTAATCACGAAGAGGGGCGACGGTACGGCTGTCAGAAAATCCTGCCAGGCGAAACCGGTGAACTCGCCAGGCCATTGCTCCTTGAAGGTCGACGGCATACACGGAAACTCTTTCTTCATAGTAATCCCCCAGCATTATGATCACTAATCATACCATGAGTGTTACCTATGCCTCAGCCTCCTTGACGGTATTCTGCTGCAGTGTTCGCCGGGGAATCCTTTCGGTTCGAAACAACCAGCGACGGGAACCTTAGAGATACAGCCGCCCATTGCCAAAGACCCGCGCTCCTGTTGTCACCGGCACTTAAGATCCGCCACTTGTGGGCAGATCAAATGCCGCCAATCGTAAGGAGTTACAAGCTACTCCATCTGGTTTGTCCCGTCAAGGCCTCATCGGCCTGCTTGCTGCACATTACCGAGCAACGGTCAATGGAGGCCGGCAGAGACCGCTGGTACGCCGTTATATCAGCACCCTGCCAGGCTTGTAGACGCCGTTGTGCACTCCGCGGAACACCTACTGGTGCATTCTCCACCCACCACCGGCATATAGCAACTGGCCGGTCAGCCATCTTGCTTGTTCCGACGCAAGGAAGACTATTACATCGGCAACATCTGCCGCTTCGCCTACTCTACCCAAAGGAGTATTGCCTGCTATTTCATGAACCTGGCCGGGCTCAAGATAACCCGTCTGAATCGGCCCGGGAGCCACTATGTTCACGGTAATGCCGTATCTTCCCATCTCGGCAGCAGCAGAGCGGCTGTATGATTCGATGGCGTGCTTGCTTGCAGCATAGCTGATGTTGGCAGTATGAGCATGAGCAGCATCGGTACTGACGTTGATTATTCGGCCCCATCTGGCCTTGCGCTTCAGATAGCGCTGAAGATACTCAGACATCATCAGCACGTACGCCCTCGTGTTGACGGCATGGTGCTGGTCGATACCTTCCGCCGAAACCGGTTTCACACCGCCGCCCCCATCGCTGGCAAGAGCAGGATCAAACGTCTCAGGCACACAGTGGGTATGGTTGTTCACCAGGATATCCACCGGGCCGAGCTTCTCTTCACATAGATCGAAAAGTCTCGGAATATTGCTGACATCACCAAGGTCCGCTTCGTGGGCAAAAGCACCACCGCCTCGAGAGGTGATTCTATGAACCAGTGCGTCAGCGGACCTCTGTTGGTTGGCGCGATAAAGCTTGTCGCCACCAACGCCCAACTCCTCAGCCTCTTTGAGCTCCTTCTTAGTGTACCGACAGGCACCTCTATAGTAGGTGACGAAAACTCTCGCTGCTTGATCTGCAAATGCCTCAGCCGCAGCCGCTCAGATACCGTGGTTTGCGCCGGAAATCAGGACTACCTTATTCGCTAATCTAGGATCAATCATGTTCTCGTTCTGGGCCCGTATCTGACGAGTTGCTGTCTCGCACGACCCGAGCACAAGCGCATCGCAGCCATCCTCTGCTCTGCTCTCTGAGCCACGTATTCTGCAAAGGCTCGGAGGCTCTGCTTGTCGTCCCTCTAAGACGGGACCGGTGTCCCCCTTCGTACCTTACTCGCGGACGACAGGCCATGACCACGCGGTTGAATTTATACCAACTCAGGTTCAACTGGTCAACCTTCCCTCTGCAGCGCGCTAGTACGGTGACTTCCACGGTAGGCGGTACGACGGATGGTATTCCAGAAGCTGATAGTGACGAGACGGATCGAAGCTAGGCTGCCACCTCTGATTCGGTCACACGATTGTCATGTATTAGGAACCAGGACTGTTGGATGATGTAACAGGCATTTGAGCCATGATTACCTTGACTAAGGGGCATATCTGTGGCAACATCTAGCAAACAGCAGAAGCCGGCTCCGCCCGGCAACAGGAAACGAGAAAGGAGGGACGTCAATGTCTAGAGAACACGTAGCATCCATTATCATAGCGCCCTCCTGGCGGGTTTCCGGCTAGATCGTCTTTTCTGTCTGACTTTCGCGTTTGGCCGTTCCTCCAGGAACGGTCTCTTTGCTTCTCCTGCTCCTGAATGTGGAGCACGGATACCAACTGCGAGACCGGCCGCCGGCGCTCTAGAGCCGCGGCCTTTTCTTATGGAGGGCGCTACCCGGACACCGGAACCAGAATCAGAGTTATGTAAGGAGCAGTGGAGCGAGTATGAACAAAGACACTATCAGAGCCGATGGTGGCTCGTTTCAGAATGGTCGGTCGCAAGAAGGAGCAAAAGAAAGATGACTACAGATAATACTTCACCAGGTCTCGAGGAGTTGGGATGGAGTTCCTTTTTCTCACAGCACTTCGAGTCACTGAAGGTACCTGACGCTGTGCCTGCGAGAGTCGTCTCTGAGCGAAGGGGCTCTTACCAGGTGTACAGCCAATATGGTGAACTGTCCGCGGAAGTATCCGGCAAGATTCGATACCAGGCTGCAACGGAGGACCAGTGTCCGGCTATTGGCGACTGGGTCGTTATCAGACCACAGGTCAGCGAATGGAAGGCCGTGATTCATGGCATACTGCCCAGGAAAACCAAGTTCTCGCGTAAGGAACCGGGGGTCGTAACGAACGAGCAGATCATCGCTGCCAATGTGGATGTTGTCTTCATAGTAAGCGGACTGGATGGTGGCAGGAACCTCAGCGTAGGAAGAGTTGAACGCTATCTCAGTCTCACGTTGAGCGGTGGTGCTCTGCCAATAATAGTCCTTAACAAGGTTGATCTCTGCCCGGATGTTACTGCCTGCGTACAGGAGGTTGAATCGGTTGCTTTCGGTGTTCCGATCTATCCTGTCAGTGCGACAGAGCGAATAGGGCTGGCTGCTCTGGGAAGGCATATTGCCAGAGGACAGACTGCAGCATTCCTCGGTTCTTCCGGAGTGGGAAAGTCTGCTCTCATCAACGCCTTACTGGGTGTTGAAAGGCAGGAAGTCGGCGGAGTTAGACAGGGTGATGGTAAAGGAAGACATACGACATCCGGGCGGGACCTGATTCTCCTTCCGGATGGGGGAGCCGTCATTGACACACCGGGGCTGAGGGAGATCCAGATGTGGACCGATGAGGACCGTCTGCAGCAAGCCTTCAAGGACATTGAAACGTTGGCTGAGGGATGCCGCTTCAGGGATTGCCAGCATCACACCGAACCAGGCTGTGCCATAAAGGCGGCGATTCGGGAAGGTGATCTGGATGTCAGTCGTCTGCAGGGTTTCCGGAAACTGCATAAGGAACTGGACCACCTGGCGAGACGTCAGGACCATAGAGCCCGCCTCGACGAAAAGGCAAAATGGAAACATATCTCCCAATGGTCAAGGCAGAACCGGAGGTATGGTGATTGAGATCACCTTCAATCACTCCTATGGCCGCAGTCACAGGCAGCGAAGTTGCCTGGCTTTCCCTTTCGTATTGATGGCGATGAGTCCGTGCACAGACCGATGGATCGTGTGAGGCGGCGGGTGTGCTGTTACCTGAGCCTGAGCACAGCAGCGTATCGTTGTGCCGGGCTCTATTGTGGTCTCGCAGCTGCCCACCGGCCGAGGGCCTGGTTCGCCTCCTCCACAAATGACTCGGCAGCCGTCGGGGGGATAGTGATGCTGGTTCCCTTCTTCCGGGATATCTCGACGTACGTCCTGGTTATCCTTGTGACGAAGTTGAGGCTGAGAGACGACCTGCTTGTGGTCCTTACCGCCTCTACGTCCTGAAACCCGACCTTGACCGAGAACGGTCCGCCCAGCACTATGCGCAGATGGTCATCGTACACCCGGTATTCGCGGGGGAACACAAACCAGAACACCAGTCCTGTGACGATTCCCGGAACTACCAAACCGCTACCGCCTGCAGCATCGCCGGTGGACCAGTAGTAGATGGCCGCAGCTAAGAGCACGGCCGGCAAGGCCAGGATCGCCTTCATAACAAGCCCGTATTCGGGCCTATCCCGGTAAAGCGGAGCGCCCTGCGGGTAGTCCATGCAAGGTGATTGTAGCACGCGGATGGACGCCACATCCGTCGAGAGCGACAGCCTGCAGCCTACCCGCTGTTCTAGAAGTATGAACTGCTGCTATGCACTCAGGCGCCAGGGCTCTTCTGCACACTTGGCTGAAAGTTCAACTGATAACGGATTCACACGGGGTCCTGGAGTGGCGAGCGGTAACAACCAAATCAGGAGTCAGAGGATAACAGGTTGCACCAGCGGTACTACCCTATGGTTTGCGTCTATCAACCATTAGTGAACGTACTCTTCACAGAGGTGCAGCCCAGCCAAAGCTATGTAGGTAGTCTAGTATTCTGATGAGTTAGACCGGGAACGGCAGGAGACTACTGAGCGAGTTGCTGTCCTTCTATCCGTTTTGCCCCGCTGACAAACTGTCGGGACCGGCGACCGTACTCGCATGTTCGCGGACCGGTAGGAGAGAGCTTCGCTTAGTGCGCCTGGCGGCGCGCAACCGTTCGTCTGTGGCCCTTGCTCACCCGTGGTTACACCTCGCGCCAGCGGCTGCGGGCCGCCACCCACACAAGCAGGCCACACGTGACCGCCAAGGATACAGCCCAGTGCATGATGAATTCCCAGGTTGCCAACTCCGTCATCCCCAGGCTCCCCCTCAGAAGCTGGGCGATGTGCGCGGTCGGGAAGAGCCATGCTGCCCATCGGAATGTCTCGGGTATCAGGTCCGCCGGGTAGAGTACGGGAGGCAAGGAGATCAACAGTAGCCAGACCATGGTGGCCACCACTGAGATGATGGCTATCCGTCTTACAGCCATTGCTATCAAAAAGCCAATGGCGCAGGCCATGCCCCAGGCCAGGAGCAGCACCAGTAGCACCAGGGGAATGGTCGGCGCAGGAAGCAGCCCCAACACATACATGACCGCCAACACGAACCCCCACGCTGGCAGCGAGTGGACGAGGGAGTAGAGTCCCATACCCATCATGAAGGTCAGCGGGTGAATCGGCGCGGCTACATACATCTCCTGCAGCCGTATGTACCTGTAGAACAAGACTGCCTGTGGGAGCACTGATACGCCCCCGCTCGCTCCCACCATAACTAGCCACCCCACCAACACGTGCTGTCCCAATTCCATGCCTCCCAGCAAGAAAAAGATGAACAGGAGCACCAAGGGGATCAGTGAGCCGGGGAGATGCCACTCTAAGTCCAGCCTCCGAAAGCGAGCAATCGCGAACGCCTGGGCAAGGGCTTTCACTTTCCACCTCGCAGGGCATTGATATAGTAGTCCTCTAGGGTGAGCGGGGACACCGAGAAGGAGTGGTTTCTGGCGGTGAGGGCTTCCACGAGGCCGGTCATAGCGTCCTCCTCGCGCACATAGATCACAGGCCTCCCGGCGAGTTCCTCCAACCTCCCGTGGGTGCTCAATGCAGCCAGGCTCTGCTCGTCGAGACTATCGTCGAGAAGGATTTTGCTGCGGTACGGTAGAGTTGCGACAAGCTTGCGCGGAGAATCGTCCGCGACTATCCTGCCCTCATCAAGGATGACAACGCGGTGGGCAAGAACCTCAGCCTCCTCCATGTAATGCGTGGTGAGGATGACGGTAGACTGCTGTCTGAGCCGCGTCAAGACCTGCCACATCTCACGCCTCGCGACCGGGTCGAGTCCAGTAGTCGGCTCATCCAGGAACAGCAGAGGCGCCTCTGTGACCATGGCCATTCCGATGAGCACCCGCTGCCGCAGCCCGCCAGATAGGTCCCGAGTGATGACGTCCTTCCTCTCCCACAAGTCCAGAATCTTCAGCGCTCCCTCGCTGCGGGTGTTTGCCTCCGCTCTACCCAGCCCTCGGGCCCGCCCGTATTGATAGAGATGATGCCATGCACTGCGGTCTGGGTCAGGCCTTGCCTCTTGCGGCACCACCGCGATTCGGTCTCGCACCTTGTCAGGATGTCGCACGGCATCCACACCGAACAGGCACACGTCCCCCGAGGTGGGGAGGAGCTGAGTAGCACAGATGCGTAGCAAGGTGGTCTTCCCGGCCCCGTTCGGCCCGGCGAGACACACCACCGCCCCAGTCTCCACTCGGAGATCCACGCCGCTAAGCGCCTCGACACCACCCCTGTACCTCTTCTGTACACACCGAACCTCAAGGGAAGCTACCTCCATCTCCGGCCGACCTGATTTGTTCTTACCCTTGCTGAATATCGACTCGATGATCTCGCGAACTCCTACCCTGTACGCATAGCGGCCGAATCCCCTGCCTAAGGTAAAGCAGTTCTCCGATTACATCCTGCTAGTGTAGGCGACGCATCTTAGCCACTCACTGAGCATTTCGCGTCACATCCTCTCACTGTCCACGGTCTGCTGCCCTTTAGGTTGGCATGCCCGCATCGGCAGCACCAGGATGCTGCCTCAAGTGGTTGCGCACATTCTACGCAGAACTGTTCCTCTTCCTGGTACCCATATTCGCACCTCGGGCACCTCATCGGTAGTTCTCCTCCCTACAAGTCACAGTCTATGATCGCCGGAGAGGAATGTCAAGACCTGCTGAATCACACAAGATGACGTGTGCAGCGGTTCGATGGCGGTGTCGGCGAGACCATGACGGTCACCGGCATATCGAGGGCGATGAGGTTGTGAGGGGTTGGGGAGGCAGACGCACGGCAAAGACTCTGAAGACGAGCCGCTGGCGACTGTTTCGTCTGATCCGGAATGGAGGCGTCAGGGCATCGAGACGGCCGACGGACGCCGATAACAGCACAGCGCAGTTGCCCGGTCAGCCCCTAGTCGGTCCGCCTCTCGTCAAGGACCTCACCGGTGGGCGACACCAGCTGTAGCAGCACAGGCATCCGGCCCAGGGCATGGGTCGAACAGGACAGGCACGGGTCATAGCAGCGTATGGCCACCTCGACCCGGTTGAGCATGCCTTCGGTTATCCTGTTGTCCTTGATGTACATCCGGGCGACGTCGTGCACCGCTTTGTTCATGGCGGCGTTGTTATTGCCCGAGGCGACGATCAGGTTCACCTTCTCGATCTTGCCGGTCTCATCCACCCAGTAGTGGTGGAACAACGTGCCCCTCGGGGCCTCGATCACGCCTACGCCCTGCTCGTTGTACGTGCTGGAAGTGGCTATGATGTCCGTCGAGCATATGTCCCTGTCATTGAGCAGCTGCTGTGTTCTCTCAAGGGCATAGAGCAGCTCGATAAGGCGGGCGTAGTGATAGTACAGCGAACCCTCGACTATACCGTTGGCGCCCAGTGTTCTGAAGTGCTTGAGTTCGGCATTGGCGAGAGGGGTGGTTATCCCCTGGCTGACGTTGAGCCGGCCCAGCGGCCCTACCCTGTAGATGCCGCCGGGATACCCCATCTTCTTGTAGAAGGGGAACTTGAGGTAGGACCAGTCCTCCACGTGCTCGCCGATGATGTCGAGGTAGTGGGAGGGCTCGAACTGGTCTTCGAGCACCTTGCCCTTCTGGTCGATCAACCTCAGTTTGCCGTCGTATAGCTCCAGGTTGTTGTTCTTGTCCACGAGTCCCAGGTAGGCCGACGGGAAACTGGCACAGGTGCACACGAACTCATTGTCCTTTTCGTGGTAGTCTTTGATTATACCGATGGCGGCCTGGACATCGGCGACCGCTGTGTCTATCTGTTTCAGGAACCGGTCACGCTCCGTCTTAGGCAGCGCGGTCTTCATCCCGCCGGGCACGGCGGCGATGGGGTGGACCTTCTTGCTCCCCAGGGTCTGGATTATGGTCTGCCCGAAACTGCGGAGCTGGACTCCTTTGACGGCGAGCGCGGGGTCTGCGCCGATAAGGCCGATCACGTTCCTCTCTGCCGGGTCGGCGTCGAGGCCGAGCAGCAGGTCCGGGCTGGCCAGATGGAAGAAATGGAGGGCGTGGGACTGGATAATCTGGCCCATGTGCAGCAACTCGCGCAGCAGTTTGGCCGGCCGGGGAAGCTCGACTCCGAGAATGGCGTCACAGGCCTTAGCCGAGGTCAGCAGGTGACTCACCGGGCAGATCCCGCAGATCCTGGCCGTTATGAGCGGCATTTCCCAGAACGTCCTGCCTTCGCAGAATTTCTCGAAACCCCGAAACTGCGTGATATGAAACCGGGCGTCCGTGGCATTGCCCGCTTCGTCGAGATGGATAACGACCTTACCGTGGCCCTCGATCCGGCTTACCGGGTTTATCTCGATAGTTCTCTTGACTTCAGAAACCATGACTTCACCTCTTTCAATCAAAGCGCATCATCTCGCTGGGGAGGACCGGGATTCTGCCTGCCAGTAGCTCTGTCAGTCCATACAGGATGGCTTCAGCTTCGGGCGGACAGCCCGGTACGTAGCAGTCCACTTTCACTACGTGACTGACCGGCTTCACCTGATCCAGCAGCGCCGGGACCCCGGGGGGGACCGGTATCTTGCCTTCGCAGGTGCTCTCCGTCTCGATATATGCCCGCCTGAGCGCTTCTTCTTTGTCAAAGCTGCTGCGCATGGCACATACTCCGCCGA
>PWRA01000166.1 GCA_003556385.1 Dehalococcoidia bacterium
AGCAGGATGAATAGCTCTAGCATCCGGGGTCGATGAGTTTGCTCAACTCAAATTGACCGGCAAACGTGGATGTGGTACCATCGAATCAGATGTCAGCTTTGGCCCGGCTTTCCGATGAGATCCTCGTCTGCCCGCATTGCGAGCTGGCTAGATCGCGTACCAGGGCAGTGCCGGGCGAGGGAGCTGAGGACGCTAACCTGCTCTTTATTGGTGAAGGGCCGGGGTGGCACGAAGACCAGCAGGGGCGTCCCTTTGTCGGGTCAGCCGGGCAGTTCCTGGACCAGCTACTCGCCTTGATCGGACTGCGGCGGGAGCACGTCTATATTACGAATATAGTCAAGTGCCGTCCTCCTCAGAACCGTGACCCATTGCCGGCTGAGATACAGTCCTGCCGTCCATGGCTCGACCGGCAGATAGATCTGATCCGGCCGCGGATGGTCGTCACCCTGGGGCGTCATTCTCTGGCGCGATATGCCCCCGGTGAGAGCATAGGCAAGGTGCATGGCAAGCCCCGCAAGCTGAACGACATGATTCATTATCCCATGTATCACCCGGCGGCAGCCCTCCACCAGGCTTCGCTACGCCGGACTATCGAGTCGGATATGCTCAGGATTCCCGAAATACTGGCCGAGGACAAAGGCGTGTGTCAGGAGGCAGCGGGAGTTCAGCAGTTGAGCATGTTCTAGCATTTGCCTTTCAGGTGGATCCAAGGTGAGAAACATGGCAGAACACAAGCTGCGACTGATACCCCTGGGCGGACTGGGCGAGATCGGGAAGAACATGATCGCACTGGAATACGGTCGTGACATCGTCGTTATCGATGCCGGACTGATGTTCCCCGGCGAGGATATGCCCGGGGTTGACCTACTCATCCCGGATATCAGCTATCTTGTGGAGAGGCGGGAACGCGTGCGGGGCATCGTGATCACCCACGGACACGAAGACCATATCGGTGCGCTCCCCTACGTCTTGTCTCGGCTACAGGTTCCTGTCTATGCCACGAGACTGACTAGCGAACTGATCTCGGTTGATCTCAAGCAGAAAGGGATGAAGGGCGAGGCCGACCTAAAAGTAGTTACTCCTGGGAGCAAGGTCCAACTGGGTGATTTGGCCATAGAGTTCTTCGCTGTGTGTCATAGCATTCCCGATTCTGTGGGGCTCATCATACATACCCCCCAGGGCATTATCGTGCATAGCGGCGATTTCAAGCTCGACCATACGCCGGTGCTCGGCGAACCCACCAACTTCAGCCAACTGGCTGCCCTGGGCATGCAGGACGTATTGCTGCTTCTCTCCGACTCAACCTATGTTGAACTCGAGGGGTTCACTCCATCGGAGACGGTGGTGAGTGAGGCCCTGGATCGGATTATAAGCGCGGCAAAGGGAAGGGTGATCGTGACCACGTTTGCCTCGCTTATATCACGTATCCAACAGGTGCTCGATGTGGCGGTGAAACGTGACCGGCGTGTGTATGTCACGGGCCGAAGCATGAAAGAGATAGTGAAGATGGCGCTGAGAACCGGGTATCTCTCGGCTCCTGCGGGCATTCTCTGCAATCTCGACGAGCTGAGAGGTCTACCCCACAATCGGGTCATCATATTGAGCACGGGGAGTCAGGGCGAGCCGACTTCTGCCCTGGTGCGCATGGCCAACCGGGATCCGCGCAGTCAAGTCCAGATAATGCCCGGCGACACTGTAGTGGTCTCCGCAACTACGATTCCCGGCAATGAGGCACTGGTCAGCAAGACAACAGATAGTCTCTTCCGTCAGGGCGCCAGGGTGATCTACGACAAGCTGGCCAAGGTCCATGTTCACGGGCACGGCAGCCAGGAGGAGCTGAAGCTCTTGCTGAGTCTGGTGCGGCCCAGATTCCTCATCCCGGTTCACGGCGAGTATCGTCACCTGTGCCTGCATGCCGATCTAGCGGAGAGTATGGGAATGTCCCGGGACAGGATTTTTGTCCTTGAGAACGGCGATGTCCTCGAACTCGGACCGGACGCGGGAGAGGTAGTGGCCCGGGGAGACGCCGGAGTCGTCTACGTCGATGGGTTGACTGTGGGCGAACTGGATGACGACGTACTCCGGGACCGCCGGCTGCTCTCCCGGGACGGAGTGGCCCTGGTGAGTGTCGCCATTGATGGTGAAAGCGGAAGGCTGGCCGGGAAGCCGCGCATCACGACTCGAGGATTCGTAGGTGCTGAGGGAGAGCAGACATTGGTCGAGAAAGCCGAGGACGTTGTGCTGGCTGCTCTGGACCATGACCGAAGGCGCATTAGTGAACCGGGCTACGTCGACGCCAGAGTGAAGGACACCCTATCGAGTTTCTTCTACCAAAGAACGCGCCGCCGTCCTATCGTGATGCCTATAGTTGTGATGATAGGCAAGGACCGTAAAGAGGCAAGAAGGTAGGACCAGTTCCGTGCCTAGAACAGGAACCAGATCAAAACCCAGGCGGAAAGCCAGAGGCCGCCCGTCGGCATGGCTGCGATTTTCAGGCTTCTTCGCCCGGCCGGTGGTGCGCAGGATTACCCTGATCGTCGTAATAGTGGTGCTGCTGTATGTGCTCTGGGATGGCATATTCGCACTGTTCGGTTGGGGGCTGACAATGATAGCTATCGCTCTGGGTGCGCTGACCTGGGCGATACGGAGCGGACGGGGTTCGGTGGTCAAGCAGAGGTGGAATTGGGTGCTCGGGGGCATCAGCTTTGCGGTGGCGGCCTGGGGGATTCTTGCTTTCTTTGCTCTGGGAGGCCGAGTAGGGGAAGGAATAATCGGTGCTCCCGACGCCGTGGGTGGGCTTCGGGTGGTGGGGCTCGTTGTGCTGGGGACCATTCTCACTGTACCCGCCGAATCGTTGCGCGTCGTCAAGAGCGGCTGGCGTACCCTGTCGGGCGTTGCTCGCCCTCGTCCCAGGCCCGCCCCTGCTCAAACTGCACCGGCTGAAGCTACCGCTGACGTAGCGGCTTCGCCTGAAGTAGAGGCGGTCGCTGAAGCAGAACAGCGCCAGGCTGAGGCCGCCCCGGTGCCTGCTGCTCCCGCCTGGCGGTCTCAGTATGAACCCATCCTCACCCCCGGCGGGTGGCAGCTTCCGCCAATCGACATCCTGGACAAACCGGTAGAGGTGAAGCTGGACAAGGAGGATATCGACCAGCGGGCGAGGTTGATTGAGGAGGCGTTGGCCAGCTATGGCGTGGAGGCAAAGGTGGTGCAGATAAACACCGGCCCTACCGTAACCCAGTTCGGGGTTGAGCCCGGATGGCATAAGAAATACAAAGAAGTGAGGGAGAAGCTGAGGGATGGCGGCTATGAGACCAGGCTGGAGGAGGTGTCCAGAACCAGGGTAAGGGTGGAGCGCATCACCTCTCTGGCCAGCGACCTGGCCCTGGCCCTGGCCGCGCCCAGCATCAGGATCGAAGCCCCGGTGCCGGGGAAACCGGTGGTGGGCATTGAAGTCCCTAATACGGTGTTTGGCTCGGTGGCACTGCGCAGCGTGATAGAGTCGGCCGCTTTTCAGAAGATACAGGCACGTTCAAAGCTGGCGATAGCTCTTGGGAAGGGTGCCGGTGGGGAGGCGGTGTCGGGGGATCTGACCAGGATGCCGCACCTGCTGATCGCCGGAGCCACCGGTAGCGGCAAGACTGTCTGTCTCAACTCTGTCGTTTGCTGCTTGCTCGTGCATAACAGCCCCGATGACGTTCAGTTCATCATGATCGACCCCAAGCGGGTAGAGCTAGTGACCTTCAATGGGATGCCTCATCTGCTCGCACCCGTGGTCGTGGATGCTGACAGAGCGGTAAGGGCTTTGAAATGGCTTAACCAGGAGATGGATGGTCGCTATCGGCTGTTCGCCCAGGTGGGAGCACGCAATATCGAGGGGTACAACAAGGACCGTGGTCCCGGCGACCAGCTGCCTTATCTGGTGCTCATCATCGATGAGCTGGCTGATCTGATGATGACGGCCTTCGACGAAGTGGAGCATACGCTGTGTCGCCTGGCTCAACTGTCCCGGGCTACAGGCATTCACCTTGTCGTAGCCACACAACGGCCGTCTGTAGATGTGGTTACCGGTCTTATCAAGGCCAACTTCCCCACGCGTATCAGTTTCGCCGTCACCTCTCAGGTGGATTCGAGGACGATACTCGACCTGGTGGGAGCGGAGAAGCTGCTGGGCAGGGGAGATATGCTGTACATGCCGACCGAGACGGGCAAGCCCAAGCGCCTCCAGGGGAACCTTGTTTCCGACGCCGAGATCGAGAGGCTGGTGTACTTCTGGGGAAACCAGCGGCCCCGACAGCCCTGGGAGGTGAGGCCGGTTAACTTCGACGAGGTGGATGACGCTCCGGCGGGCGGACGCGTGACGGCCGCTCCCGATCCGTTGCTGGAAGAGGCGAAACGTCTGGCGCGGGAGCATAAACAGGTCTCTGCTTCTTTCCTGCAGCGCCGTCTCCGAATCGGCTATCCCAGGGCGGCCCGCCTTATGGAAGCGCTGGAGCAGGAAGGACCCATCGAACCGGCTCAGCCCAAGCGCGACGGGTAACCCGGGCAGCATGCCCTGGCATGAGGTGGTTTCGGGAAGGGGGCTTCGCGTAGCACGGGAGATAGGCAGCCGCCGCGAACCCCGTTGGCCGATCTCTCAGTTGGTGTCCCCATCCGCTGAGTTGTCGGATCAGGCGCCGAACTTATCCAGTTTTAGCGCATTGGCCATGGCCAGAGGCATGATCTCCGTGGCAGCGAAACGTCCCATACCGCCGGCGAGGCACGCCCGTTCTGAGAACTCGGTGACATCGTCCGGGCGACACCACCTGGACTTAAGCATAAACGGGACCGGATGCCAGCTATGCATGGCAAGCATTGCCGGTGTGGAGTGGTCTCCGGCGACAATCAGGACTTCGGGGTCAAGACTGAGCAGACCGGGCACTGCGTTGTCGAGCTCCTCAATGGCCTGCACCTTGGCTGCGAAGTTGCCATCCTCACCTCTTGAATCCGTGTGCTTGAAGTGGATGAAGAAGAAGTCGTACCTGTCATATTGCTGCTGCAAGGTCTCGACCTGTTCCGTTATGCTTTCGCCCGTCGACAAGACCTCCATTCCCACCAGCCGGGCCAGACCCCGGTACATGGGGTATGCGGCGATGGCTGCCGGCTTCAGCTTGTAGATTTCAGGTATTAAAGGGATGTCCGGGCGACGGGAGAAGCCACGCAGCAGCACCATATTGGCAGAAGATTCGTTACGCAGGCGGGTAATTGCCTGAGAAACGAACTCATTGGCGATCTCCGCGGTTCGCCCGGCCTGCGGCGACGAAGCCTCTATTCTCCTGGGGGCCAGTCCGGCTTGCTGGGGGTCGGAATCGGTCAGCTCAGGCGCGAGTCCTTCGCCCCTCAGTATGAGAACGAACCTGTGCTCCTTCACCGGCACCACCGAAATGTCAGCACCCTTTACCGTAATATCGTTGAGCAAGCGGCACAACTCGGCGTTTCTTTCCGTGGAAAGCCGTCCCGCTCTTCTGTCGGTGATGATGCCCGCTTCATCAACCGTGGAGAAATTACCCCTGGCCGCAATATCCCCGGGTTCCAAGTCGAGGTCTATTCCCAGGGCTTCCACGATTCCGCGTCCCACGTCGTGTTGAACAGGGTCGTAGCCAAAAAGCGCCAGGTGACCGGGGGCGCTGCCGGGCGTGATTCCCGTACTGATGGGGTCTGTCATTCCGCAGAGAGACATCCTGGCTATACGGTCCAGGTTGGGCTTCCGGGCCGATTCCAGTTCTGTCTCGCCGGTTGCGGGGTCGGCAAGCCCGCCCAGACCGTCCGACACCAGGAACACTATCTTGGAAGGGGATGAGCGGGAGATATCCTTCATGCGCTCAAGGCCGATCATGGTATGGCCATTTTACGCGGAGTGAGGGTCGCGTTCAAGTTCGCCCCGGTTCCATCGAAGAAAAGCCGGAGCACGCGCCCAAATGTCATAGTTTTGTAACTTTTTGCCCGTCCATTTTATGACTTCGTCACTATCAGTCGACTATCATGAGGCCGCGTAAACAACGGGGGCGCTGTCTGGCCGTTTTCGTGATATGCCGGCTGCACAGCCCGGCCTTAGGAGGTGGCGAACTATGCCTACGTTTATGGTGTTCCACGGCACTCTGGGTCTCATCGGGGGAATACTCACTCTCATTGCCGGTATCATCGTGCTGGTCTTCCCCGCAATTCTGAATTACCTTGTGGCCATCATCCTGATAATCTGGGGAGTGCTGGCCCTTATCGGCTACTTCATCTAGTGCGGTGGTGAGGGCAACAATTTCTCTTAATAGAACTATGCCTTGCCTGTTTGCCTTCGTGGTATACTGGTAGTAGCTTGATTACAGGAGGTGAAGACGAATGCCTTTCATAGCGCAACCAAGTCTGGGCCTGATCGGGGGGATACTCAGCCTTATCTTCGGTATCGTGGTGCTGATCTTCCCCAGGATCCTCAATTACCTTGTGGGCATAATCCTGATCATCTGGGGAGTGCTGGCTCTTATCGGCTACTTCAGCTAGCCGGAAGAGAGTGACGCGAGTGGCTCCTCCGAGCCGGTCAGGGTCGCTTCGCCTCAGCCCCTTCTCGGGGTGGCGGCTTCACGCTTTCTTCTTCGCTCCTCCTCGTGCTCGTGTCCGGTCGCACTAACGGTAGACGTGAGTCTCTGTTGGCCTGCCCGGTCTGGCCCGGGCCAACCCTTCTCACGACCTTGCTGGTTTGTTGCTGACAGCCCGATCCTTTATATTTCAGCCCATCATAGGGTGCCCTAAGTGTCGATCATGGCCTCAGTGACTCAACCGATCTCTCAGGTATCGGATGGCCCGGTACAGGTGCACGGCTATTATGGCCGTAATCAGCTTGGGCACCCACAACCAGAAGGGGTTCACTCCTGCGACCAGGAACAAGGCAGGGTCTTCCACCATGCTGTGGTTAATGCCGATGGACAGGTGAAGGCGCTCCAGCTCGTCCTTCCTCAGGATTCCTTTTCTTACCTTATCGATCGTGATGGCCCCACCATACATAAGGCCGAACCCACCGCTGGTTACCCATAAGGTTGCGGTCTGCTCAGAAAGCCCGAGAACTCTCATCAGAGGTCGGAGGAACCTCACCGCCCGTTCGGTCCACCCCAGCGATTCGGACAACTCCAGCACGACCATAACAGCCGTTATTATGCCCAGAATCCTGGCGAGCAGAACCAGAAGATCTACTGCCCACTCCTTCATAACAGTGGGCAGCGGTTCGGCAGCCACGGGCACTGCCGGTGCCGTCACGGGTTCGCTCGTGTCACCGAGGAACAGAGAAACGGCGAGCACCGTCAGGGTGGCTGCCGCAATCCTGATCAAGGTTATCTTGACTATATTGATGCCCGACTTGTGCTGGATAATACCCTCCGTTATGAGGTTATGGCAGATAAGGGTGAATACGGCGATCAGCGTCATCTGCTCCACGCTGAAGGGCATAGCGGTCATGGCAGCGATCGCCACGTATAGATTGGTCAACATGCCGCTGATTATCGGTATCGCTGCTTGAAAAGGCAGGTTGATGAAGTTCATCATGGGACTGAACAGGAAGCTGAGGTGTTCCAGCAAGCCCGACCACACAAGAAGAGTGGTAAGCAGTGAAACGGGGATGACGATGCGAGATATCCAGAGAAAGCTGCGCCAGCCCCGCTTGATTCCTGCTATGATTCCGGTTCTCAGTTGGCTTCGTAGATCGGCCATCGTTGTGTCGGCTGCCCCGCTTCCACTGAGGCGATTCCTTCCCGGCGATGATGCAGAGCCCGGCCGCGGACACCACAGCGTATCGCTGCATCACGCTTTGCCACCCGAAATCATAATACAGGAGCCAAGCCATGGCAACAGCTTGCCTTTCGTACGTCGTTGATGGTTGGTGGGCGTAGTGTCTCCTATGGTCGGTGACGCCGAGCGACGTGCCGGTTTCAGGCAAGCCAGGGGATAGTGCGATTGCAGTCCAGGTGATGACGTTGAAGAAGGACTTATGATCACAATGGAGGAGGGTCTCCCGGCGACAGGACTACGCTTCGACACGAGTGGCGAAGGTGGATAGTTATGCCGGAACTTAGGTGTTATAATCATGGAGAGCCGCGAATATGAAGCTGAGTAACGACCTTGTGAGACATATCGCTTCTCTGGCCTGCCTGGGCTTGAGCGAAGAAGAGGTAGAGAGGTTTAGCCTGCAGTTGGCCCACATACTTGACAATGTGGAACTGCTGGGCCAGGTGGATACCACCGGCGTACCACCGGCAACCCATATCGTGCCGTTGCAGAACGTCCTCAGAGCAGACGAGGTATCCGGATCATATTCACAGGCCGACATCCTGGCCAACGCACCCAGGCTGGCGGAGAAGTGTTTCAAGGTACAGACGATTCTAGAGTGAGGGCGTCAAGCGGATGATCAGCAACATAGTTGCCCAAGGCCGGTGGCGATTGGCGCCGGGCAATCAAGAGATATAGCCTGAGGGACCGGTTTTGAGTATGGCGGACAAAGAACTGACCCGGCTGACCATTCATGAGGCGCATCAGCTTCTCAAACAAAGGCAAATCTCCTCTGTAGAACTGACGAAGGCGGCGCTGAAGCGTATCTCGGATGTCGAAAGCAAGGTGCATGCCTGCCTCGCCATTGTAGAAGACGGCGCGCTGGAAGAAGCAGAGAGGGCCGACGAATACATGAGGACCGCTGAGGACGTCGCTCCTTTGACCGGCATCCCGGCATTGATCAAGGATGTCATCTGCACCAGGGCGATAAGGACCACCTGTGGCTCAAGGATGCTGGAGGAGTTCGTTTCTCCCTACGATGCCACGGTGATCGAGAGGCTGAAGGCGCAGAAGGCGATAATCGTAGGGAAGACGAACATGGATGAGTTTGCCATGGGGTCTTCCAACGAGCACTCCGCATTCTTCCCCACGCGCAATCCGTGGGACCTGAGTCGTGTCCCCGGAGGCAGCAGCGGTGGCTCGGCGGTTGCCGTGTCAACGGGCGAGGCCGTTTATGCCCTGGGTTCCGACACCGGGGGCAGCATCCGTCAGCCGGCCGGATTTTGCAGCGTGGTGGGGCTTAAGCCGACCTACGGCCGTGTCAGCCGCTATGGCTTGATCGCCTTCGCCAGCTCGCTCGACCAGATTGGGCCGATGACCAGGGACGTCACCGACTGTGCCCTGGTGATGAACGCCATCGCCGGGCATGACTCCAGAGACTCGACCTCCGTTCCTCATCCGGTGCCCGACTATACCCGGCAGCTAATCGCCGACATCAAAGGGCTGAAGCTGGGCGTTCCCAGGGAGTATCTTGTCGAGGGGACCCAGGATGAAGTAAGGGCAGCGCTGGAAACGGCCATAGAGAAGCTACGCGAACTGGGCGCAGAGATCGACCGGGAAGCCACTCTGCCGTATACGAAGTATGCCCTGGCAGCCTTTCATGTACTCGCTCCCTCCGAAGCTTCGGCGAACCTGGCTCGCTATGATGGAGTCAAGTATGGGTTCTCGGAGGCCGACGCCACTAATGTGATCGAGGCCACGGCGAAGACCCGCCAGTTTGGGTTCGGACCCGAGGTCAAGCGGCGGATCATGCTGGGTACCTATGCGCTGTCTGCCGGCTATCATGAAGCTCACTACCTCAAGGCGCAAAAGGTGCGCACCCTGATAAAAGAGGAATTTGACCGGGCCTTCGAGGAATACGATGCCCTGATCACTCCTACGTCGCCGACGGTGCCCTTCAAGCTGGGCGAGCGGATGGACGACCCGATGCAGATGTACCTGGCCGACGTGTGCACGTTGCCCATAAACATCGGCGGAGTGCCCGCTATCTCCATTCCGGCCGGTTTCGCCGGCGATCTACCTATAGGCATGCAGATCATAGGGAGGCCTTTCGGTGAGGAACAGATTCTGCGCATCGCCTTTGCTTTCGAACAGGCCACCGACTGGCATAAGAGGACACCGGAGCTATGATAGGAAGGCGTCGGCGATGCGATGAAGCGGATGTCTGCTGCCGGGGGGACTGCGATGTCAATTGATGGCAGGCAAGGACACGTCATGTGGGGTCGCTAGGGGAGACGTCGACGCGCTCTGTTAGGGTTTCCGTGGCGGGGTGGCAATGGACCAAAGGAGGACGGCACTCATGAAGAAGGAAGTTATAATCGTGGGGGCGGGTGTCATTGGATGTTCGATAGCCTATCATCTAGCCAGGCGCGGTGTTCCTTCTCAGATAGTCGACAAGGAAGGTATAGCCGACCGGGCGTCGGGTAAGGCGTGGGCTATCTGGGAATATCCTCCTGCCGTTTGTTCCACCCTGAACTTTGTGTGGACGGAGAGCGTACTTTCGATCCTGGCCGACCCGGAGTTCGATAGCGCCAGGGCTCAAATGCATGACGAGAGGCAGAGCATGTTCGAGCTGCACTGGCTCGGGTTTCACAGGGTACCGGAAGCCATCCTCGAGATACAGGAAAGAGGGGGAATCGATGTGGGATACCGCGAGCTTCCGTTCATGCGACTCGCGCTCTCGGAAGAGGTGGAAGAGGTCTACCGGCAGGGACTGTCGGAGGTGCGAAGTGCAGGCTGCAGAGAAGGAGGCTGGCTGACGCGGGACGAGGCCCGAGAGGTTTTCCCGGGCATTAGCCCGCGGGTCAGGGGAGGGGCGTGCTTCCCCGGTTTCAAGGTCGAGCCCTACAGATACACGCTGTGCCTGGCACAGGCTGCTGAGAAGATGGGCTGCACGATCCGTAGCGGTGAGGTGGTGGGGTTTGGCAGCAAGGGCTCAAGGGTCAGTTCGGTTGTTCTGGCCAGCGGAGCGGAGATCGAGGCGGACGAGGTGGTACTGGCCACGGGTCCGTGGACCGGCAAGGCCAGTGCATGGCTCGGTAAGGAACTGCCGGTCGAGATACACAGAGAGCAGTGCATCAGGGTCGAGCTGCCGCGTCCATTCCCTCCCTACGGAATCTGGACGACCAAAGGCGCTATCATTCCCGAAATCGACAACAAGGTCATCCTGCATAGCTTTGAGGGATGGCCCGACCTGGCAACCGGGTTGGACTGCTCGTTGACGGAGGAGAACAAGCTGTCGGCGATAGAAATCGCCACAGAGCTGTTCCCGGAGATCGAGAAAGGTTCGGTGGTCGAGCATAGAGGAGACCTGGAAGCCTGGGCTCCCGTGCTGCGCATGCAGCCTGTTCTCGGTCGTCATCCCGCTTGGGAAAATGCCTATCTGGCCAGCAGGTTCGGCACCTTTGGTTTCGCTTTGAGCCTGAGCGCCGGAGAGCTCATGGCCGATCTCATAGTCGGAGGGGGCCGCGGGCCTTATCGAGTGGAGAGGCTTCTCGAGTTCCTGTCTTGCACCGAGTTGAAGGACGATGAGCGCTGATGCCCGGTGACCGTGTGCTTCACGTCGCGCGGGGGACGACGGAGTTGACCAGCGGGACAGGAACTATAGAGGGCGTGGCCCGTGGCCTGGGAGCGGAAGCTCGGCTGCAGCAAACGGGGAAGCGCAAGCGGCTTATAACAGCGCGGGATGGGTGATCCCTGCATCCTGTGCCGCTGGGAAGGACATGGGCAGCAGGCGCAAGAGAAGACAGTCTGAACGCAGGCTCGTTAAGGCCGGCAGGCGTACGCCGGTCACGATCTGGACCATAGTCATCGTTGCTCTGGTCGTTCTGGCAGTCGGCCTCGCGCGGACCTGCCGCTAGCGAAATGGGGACACGTCCGTTTTTTCTAACGGCAGATGCTTCTTGATGGTTGATCACCTTCCACTGGGAGCGAGTGGGATGCACGGTGGGAAAACGGACGTGTCCCTATTTCTGGGTTGACAGTGGGGGGATGGTGATATAGGATGGCGGCGATTTGTCGATGAAGGCAGCAATCGCCGTTATTCTGTCAGCCGTTGTACTGCTTCTGTCCTTCTCCTTGCCCTCCCTGGCTGAAGACAGCGACAGCGTAACCATCACCATGACCGGGGCATACGCGGTCTCCATCTCCCTGGATCGAACACACTGGCCGCTGGGAACGGTGTCTCCCAATACCGAGTATACGACCACCCCGGCAATACAGTGGTGCACCCTGACCGTAACCGGGAACTGCGACGTGAATATCTTTATCGTGGGAGAGGACGCCACATGGGTGGATGACCCCGGTGCCTACCAATGGACGTTGAGCGACGATGGCTCTAACGGGGAGCACATGTACGGACTATGGTTCCGCATATCTCAGGATAATACCAGGGGTCCCCACGGGGATGGCTATGTTCCAATCACCAAGACTCAACAGGAATTCTGGCCTTATGGCGGGCGCCCAAGTCTGGGCCCTGACGACAGCAAGCAGTTTGGTCTGAAACTGCTAACGCCGAGCCACCTCGTCGGTGGCAGGGAAATGCAGGCCCTTGTGACCATCATCGCGGTGGCCGCCTGACGCGTTCGCTTGGTGTCTGGCAGGGCATTGCCGGGAACGGCTCTCTTGAAGCGACCGCCCGATTGAGTGTGGGTGAACCATCAAGCGCATTGCCATGACCTGTAAGCTGGCTCTCTTTCTGGTGGCCCTGTCGGTGAACGTCCTGCCTTCTCCTGCTCTAGGTAATCCGCCGGTGCATTATGTCAGTGTTAGCCCTGCCGAGGTCAACATAGATGACCTGTTGCCAGGACGAGCAGCGCAGTTCGAACTGACCATTCACAACCAGGAGGCGCGAGATCACGTCTTTGTCCTCAGCAAATTCCGGCCTCCCGAAAGAGACAGACGAGAGGGGAGGGCCGAGTTCCCTGAAGATAGCTGGATATCTTTCTCCTCTGAAGAGATCGAGGTAGCAGCTGGGTCTCAAGCCGATGTGGTGGTGACGGTGGCCGTGCCATCGGAGAGAGAATGGATAGGCCAAGACTGGGAGATATGGCTGGGAGTGGGTGCCGAATCCGGCGACCTCTTAGCCACCAGGTTCTATGTTCGTCTGCTGGTATCGACAGGTGCCGCAGTGCAAACCGGGCCCGATAGAGGGCTGATCGTTGGGCTTGTTGTGGCGGCGGTGCTCCTTGGATATGGCGCTCGTTATCTCGTACG
>PWRA01000074.1 GCA_003556385.1 Dehalococcoidia bacterium
ACCGCTGCCAGCCCGATACCGACTAGACAGCCCATATCGCTTTGCTCTCCTCTGAAGACAGCGAGCTCACCTTGTCCTTATCCCCACGCCACATGCACCGGGGCCCGGGTCTATAGAAGCAGCACCAGGCCTATCAGGCCGGCCAGTGGCGTAACCATGGCTGTTATACAAAGCATGAAGAACCCAAGCACAGCGCTCGCGTACATGGCGAGGGCACCCAGGCCCCCCACCAGCACAGGAATCAATACACAGCCCACAGAGGCCCTCCCCCTTTCAAGTACAGAGGCTGTTCGATCCCGATTCCACGTTGAACAAGGAGCATTATGTCAACCCCATTCGGTCAGCCTGAGCTTCTCCTCCCGGTAGGCCACGACCATCAGGATGGTTAATATCCCAACTCCGATCAGCACCCAGCCCCAGACCGGCATCGGGGCCACCCGGAGCGAGCGGCCGTTCGACCAGGCGCTCTGGTTGCCGAACTCATCGACGGCCCTGACCCGCCAGTAGTGGTCGCCCCTTTCCAGCATGTCTCTGTCCAGCCGGTACTCTTCCTCCTGGATACCCGACTCAGACCAGCTGATGGTGGTAAAGTCCTCATTGCCTATCTGCAGGGTGTACGTGACGTCGTGGTCGGCTGTTACCCTGCCCCACTGAAAGAGTATCTCCCTGCCCCTTATCCTCCGGCCGTCCGTCGGGGATATAAGGCTAGGGACGGGCAGCTCCGTCTCCTGCACCGTGAAGTCGGCCGAGGCCTCTGCCCCGCCACCGGCCGCCGTCACCAGGAGTGCGCCCGGGGGATTGGCCGGCACCGTCACCACGGCACTGAGGTTGCCGTTTGCCAGCGAAGTCACGCTTTCCGGAACAGCGCTGCCGCCGAACGTCACCGTCAATGCCTGATTGCTGGGAAACCCGCTTCCGGTGAGCGTAACCGGTTCGCCCGGAGCTGCTGCAGCCGGGCTGACCGCCAGCGCTGCCAGGATATTGAGGGTGTCGCCCGTAACATCGGCGCGCTCTGTCCGACTGCCCTCGGCCGAGACAGTACGGGCACCGAAAGGCGTGGATGGAACGATGAAGGACTCCCGCCAGACCCCGTCACGATCGGCCGTGATCTCCGGACCGACCGGGGTGTTGTCCAGGAGGATCCTTATATCTTGCTCCAGGGCCCCGAAACCGCCGCCGCTGACGGTAACCCGGTCTCCCACGGAAGCCGAAGGCGGCGAGACCGATATTCCGGTGCCGACGGTAAACTCGACCTCCGGCACCAGGCGGGCGGGGGTGGAAGGACCCGACGCGTCGATTTCGTATGTCCCCTTCGGGCGGAGGGGAACCGTAACATCGGCGGTCCAGGAGCCGTTGGCGTCGGCGGAGATGCCCGTCTCCACCACCTCCCCGTCGAATATAACCCTGATGGCCGTCTCATTGCTGTGAAAGCCCTGGCCGCTCACCTGGATGGTCTGGCCTACCACTCCCTCGGTGGGATTGACGCTGATCCGGGGGCGGAGCGAAAACTGTATTCGCCACACCTCGCCGGTCTGTGTGTCGGGCCCGACCTCAAACGGATAGGTGCCGCCGGCGCCCGGAGGTATGGGAAAGGCTTGGTCGACTGTACCCTGACCATCGGCCTGCGCCGTCCCAATCTGTTCGCCGCGGAACCTGACCGGAATGTTGGTCTCGTTGGCGGAGAAGCCGAAGCCCTGGACTACTACCTCCGTGCCCGCCGGCCCGCTGGCCGGAGCTATCTGCACAGTGGGGAAAACTTCAAAATCGGCGCTGGCCAGTATGTTATTATCGAACTGGATTAGATGGACCTTGTGGCCTCCCCGCGCGCCCTCGGGCACGGCGAAGAAGGCGGGGACGTTTCCCGCCGCGGCTGCCTGGAAGGTCTGGACCTGGTTCGCCGTCGTAGGGACGTTCCAGGTCAGATAATATGTACCCTCCTCCTCAACGCTTACCTGTGCCTCGATCAGGTCGTTGTAGGTCCCCGAGATAGGAACCAGCCTGATGCCGTATTGCTGCGGATCAGCTGAAGCAGATTGAGGGAACACCAGCATCGCCAGCAGCACACACGCTGCAATGCAAACTCGCATTGTGTTCCGATGCATTCAAACGTCCTGACGTCTATTTAAAACACAATATCGCTCCATTGTCAACCACAGCTACTTCGGGGCCACCTATGGCCTCGCATCTTCTTCTGTGATCGCGGGGCCCGACGTAGCCCTCTCCCCTGTCATCGCGAGGAGTCCCGACGTGTCGGGACGACATGGCGATCTCGCAAGCTGGTTACCCGGTGTGAGATTGCTTCACCCCGGCAAACCGGGGTTCGCAATGACAGCGAAGGGTCGTCATCGTAGGGGCGGGGCTTGTCCCCGCCCTAATGCCGAAGCTCAAATGTCAAAGCTCAAATGCCAAATCAAGCTCATAGCCCGAATGACAAATGGGCCAGAAGACCGAGGAGCCGGACGGGTCCTGTTTGGCATTTAAGCATTTGGATTTCATTTGTGATTTGGATTCTGACATTTGGCATTCGTCGGGACATTGCTTCACCCCGATTGCCATCGGCCTTCGCAAAGACAAGGAGAGGATTGGGGGTCTGGGGGCTCAGTCATTGCCAGCGGGCAGGGCCGTCGTGTCGTCTTCGGCAGGAAATTCTATGTGTGCCAGTTCCTCCAGGGTCTTGTATCCGATCCCTGACGGGTAATACTCGAGCCGCGCCCCGTATTTCGGATCGCTACCGTAAGCGGCCATCGTGCGGTCCAGCGCCTGCTGTATGGTAGCGTGTTCAGAGCATAGCTGCCGGATGAGATAGGGGGTGGCTTCATCCACGTAGTGCAGGACCACGTTGAGGTCCCAGGCAACATAGGCTGAAGCCCCTTTCTGAATGAATGCCTCGGCCATGTCCTCCAGATAGATGCCGCCGCAGCCCATGAGTATGACAACGGTATCATCAAATGCGCCTATCATACGCTCTGTGACGAAGGTCGGTCCTATGCTGAACAGGCCGGGCTGGCGCGGATCGGGCATGCCCATGGCCAGCCGGCCGGTTGCCTGGTCGGTCTGATGGATGTGCCTGCTGTATGGCTCATTGGTGAACAGCTGGGTCGGGGTGTGAACCTGCTCCTCTTCGCCCAGCAGACCGGAGTGGACCCGGAGAATAAGGAGCCTATAGCCATGGGTGGGCAGGTCCCGGTAGAAATCCACGTCGATATCGTTACCCTGGTGGAGGCTCACCTCAAAGCCGTACTGCTCGAGCTCGCCGCTTACCTCCGCGATGAAGTAGGGGTTCGGCTGGAGGTTATAAAGCTGGTCGACGATCGCGGCCCTGGGCGGCCAGTGATCCGATGGGGGGCGGGAGGCGGGATAGAT
>PWRA01000124.1 GCA_003556385.1 Dehalococcoidia bacterium
ACGCTCAGCTATTATCTTCTCTCTCGGCGAAGGGAGGCGACAACAGGGAATCGTCTATATAGGCTATCGTGCCATTCGCTACGGTGGCCATCACCTTGCCCTTGAACTCGTAACCATCGTAAGGCGTGTTCTTGCCTTTGGAAGCAAAACCGCGGCTGTCCACCGTCCATTGGCGGTCAGGGTCAAGGACGACGATGTTCGCCGGGCTCCCCGTCTTTAGTGTGCCCAGTTCGCCGTTCCTGCCGATGATCTTCGCGGGCTCACAGGTCAGCCTGGCGATCAGATCAGCGAGACCTGTTCGTCCCCGGTGTACCAGGTCCATAAGACAGCCAAAAGCGGTCTCAAAGCCGCTGATACCAAAGGCAGCCAGATCGAACCCACGATTCTTGTCCGCCAGTGTATGCGGCGCATGGTCGGTGGCGATGGCGTCTATCACCCCCGTTCTGAGTCCCTCGATCAGGGCTTCGACGTCTGCTTCGGTGCGCAGGGGTGGGTTCACCTTGGCGCTGGCATCCAGGGCTTTGTCCGGGCCTGCGCCCGTGACTCTATCCTCGGTTAGTGTCAGATGATGGGGCGTAACCTCGGCGGTGACAGGAGCCCCTTCCTCCCTGGCCCGGCGAATAAGCTCGACCGAGCCCTTGCTGCTGACGTGGGCGATATGGAGCCTCCCGCCTGTGAGCTTCAGCAGGATGAGGTCGCGAGCTACCATGATCTCCTCGGCAGCGGCCGGCATTCCCCGCAGTCCTGTTGCCGCCGATATCCGGCCTTCGTTCATGACTCCGCTTCTACTGAACGCTTTGTCCTCGCAATGGTCGATCACCGGCAGGGCGAGATCACGACTACTACTCAATGCCTGACGCATGACCTGCGAGCTTGCCACAGGGTCGCCGTCATCGCTGAAAGCAACCACACCGGCTTCGGCCAGCGCGGACATAACGCTTAGCTCCGCGCCGCCTCTGCCGATCGTGACGCAACCCACGGGAAGAACCTCGACCGCACCTTCCTGGGCGGCCCTTCGTCTTACCAGGTGTACAGCGGCCGGCGTATCCAGAGGGGGCTCTGTATTCGCCATGCAGCAGACGGTGGCAAAACCACCCCTGGCGGCTGCTCTTGTCCCTGTGGCGATCGTCTCCTTGTCCTCAAAACCGGGCTCACGAAGGTGACAGTGGAGGTCTACGAAGCCGGGACAGACAACCAGCCCCGTGGCGTCCACATGTCTGGCCTTGCTCAGAACGGCAGCAAAGGAAGGATTCCCGATGATGGCGTCGCCCGCCTGCACGATCATGCCCTCAGCAACGAGTACATCTCCAATCCGGTCTATGCTCCGGCCGGGATCGATTATCCGGCCGCCGTGAATAAGCAGAAGCGTGGCCGTCTCTTTCATCACCTGCTGTAGTGACCCGGCCGGAACTGCTTTGCCTGAGCCTCTTCTTCTGAGGCAAAGACTATCAGATTCTCCGGTTTGATCTTCCGGGCCCAGTGGCTGTCGGCGCGGTGATACTTCTTGTTCTCGAGTTTCCCCTGATGCCATTCCGCACTGGCAACATATCCAGGTCGCAGCTCATGGTCGCAGTAGGTACAGCGCAAGGTGACGGGCTTATTGCTTACCACCCTGAACTCGGGCTTGATGTACTTCGTCTCCGTTGCCTGGTTTGAGACGCACTTCGCGTTCGAGCACTTCACCGCCGAATCCCGCTTATACACCGGATACTGCACCTTCTTGGCGAAGGAACGATGTCCTTCAGGTAGTGCGACCTCTTTGGTGCCCAATAGCAGAGACAGCAGCGCCATTCTCACGGGCATACCGTAGGCCGCCTGCTTGAAGTACATGCTCCTGGGGTCCGAGTCCACCTCACAAGCCAACTCGTCAACTCTGGGTAGCGGATGCATGACAAGCGTCTTCTCGAATCCCTGTCCCTTCAGTAGTCTCCTGTCTACCACGGGATACCTCTTCCCCAACTCCTTCTGGTCCGACGCGGGTGCCTGCCTTTCCCTCTGAAGCCTGGTGACATAAAGGGCGTCGACTCCTTCCTTTAGTTCGACCCGGAGGCTTATGTCGGGCAACATGGCGAGCTGATGGGGGCTGGTCGGAGTCATGTATACGGCGTCGATAGGGAAGAGCTTGCTGTCAGGCTCTTGCTCACGATTGTCGTATCGCCTCAGTTCACCCTTATACTCGGTGTCCAGCCTCTTCAGAACATGCTCCGGCAGCTCGAGGCCCCGGCCGGGACAGAACAGGATCGTGGCGCCGAACCTGGCCAGTGCATAGATCAGGGAGTGTACCGTTCGCCCGTGTTTCAGGTCGCCCCACAGGGCGATCTTTAGTCCTCTGAGAGTTCCTCTCTCCTTTCTGATGGTGTAAAGGTCGCATAGTGTCTGGGTGGGATGCTCATGGCCTCCGTCCCCGGCGTTTATTGTGGGGATGCCGGCATAGTCGGCGACTACCCTGGCCGCTCCCTCCCACGGGTGCCTGATGACGATTATGTCGGCGTAAGCTCCGACTACTCGTGCCATATCGGCAATGCTCTCGTCTTTGGCGAGAGAGGTAGAGCCAATGTCAACTGCGCTTATGACCCTACCGCCGAGCCGGTGCATCGCGGCTTCGAAAGAGAGCCTCGTCCTGGTGCTGGGCTCAAAAAACAGGCTGGCCATGATCTTGCCCTTGCATACCCCGTATTGCTCGCTCGTCGCATCAGCCATCTCGTCTGCCAGCGAGAACAGTCCCTTTATTTCAGGGTTAGACAGGTCGTCTATGGTCACCAGGTCCCTATTCGTCAGCTTCATACTATGGCCTCTCCTTCATCGCGGGTTGGAGTTGTCCGTTCGCCAGTCTCCCGATTATCACTTCATCTACGCCGTCAACCTCTTCCAGCCGGACCTGTATCTCCTCGCCTCTGGCGCTGGGTATGTTCTTGCCTACGTAATCGGCACGGATGGGGTATTCTCGATGGCCCCGGTCGATAAGCACTCCCAGCTGGATAGAACTCGGACGCCCTAGATCGATCAAGGCGTCCATGGCCGCGCGTACGCTGCGTCCGGTGTAAAGAACGTCATCAACCAGGACCACCTGCTTACCAGTGATAGCCGCGGGTATATCATTGCGGCTTTGATGAGGGGTGTCCAGATTGGAGCGAGGGATGTCATCGCGATAGAGGGCGATGTCCAGCGCGCCGACCGGTACAGGCACTCGCTCAAAGCCTTCGATTATGCCCGCTATCCGCCTGGCCAGAGGCACTCCACGGGTCCGCATGCCTATCAGCACAATCCCCTCCGCGCCCTTGTTCTTCTCTACTACCTCGTGAGCGATACGGGCCAGCGCCCGGACTATCTCCGTCGACGTCAGGACAACCTTTGCAGACATCAAAAAAACCTCCTGCCTTCGAACCGGCAAGAGGTTTCGAGCGGTGTTTCCTTTAGCGATCGCTTAAGCATTTCGCCCCTTGTCAGCCTCGCCGGACTGAATTAAAGGTCTTTTCTATTATGTCACAATGGCCGCGATAATGCAACCGCCTCCACGATTACTGACTCCCTCAACAGAGCAATGTCAGTCTGGTGCAAGGGCTACAACGCAAGTGAGGGTGTTGAGCCCACCCAAGCAGTTCACGCATGGCGTCTGAGCGTGCAAATGAGTAGCGTTTTGGTCTTGGGTTCCCGGTCGGCTAACCTCTATGGCAACGCTAACACGGGGGTTCGCCAATTTCCTGAGCGATTGTGGCATCAAGTGCGTTTGCAGGGCAACATGAGGCTCTCCCACATCGCCTCCGATTTCAGTATTAGCACCAGAGCAGCGACGCTCTCAACCACAATAAGATCAACGCCCCCAATTTCAACGGCTGAGATTTCGGCCTCTTTGTAATGCATGATATTTGTCGATATATTCGTGAATCGCTATCACCACTGCGGCGTGGCTCCAAGTCAGCGGCGATACACTGAGTGGGGCACAGGTTTCGGGATGAACCTGCTCGGCAAGAACACCGCTGTTGAGAGCACAGCGCTGAGTCCAATCGAGAATCTGGAGAGCTGGTTTTAGGGCATCCACCGATTGAGCTGTAGCGATGTAGTATTGTGCTATCCACATAGTGCAGATAAACCAGGGATTACCAGGCACTTTGGTAACGTCCTGACTAACTTGCTGATAGCGGTCTTTTTCATAACGGGCAACGCCGCCCATCTCAGTTTTGCACCAAAGCCTATCTATAAGTGCTGCCATTGTGCTCTCAATCAAGGGATCAGTGGCTTGGAGCATGCCGAAAAGAAAGAGACCGCAGATACTGCTATCGATAATGTAGTCTGGCTCCACCGTACCGTTGGCGGTAATCCTGATTGAGCGTAGGAAACGTCCCAGCTTCTTGTCAAAGAGATACTTAATTGCAGCCTCTTTTATCTCGGCAGCTGCCCCACGATACTGTTGGGTCAGTGCTACTTCGCCAAACATTTCTGTGAAGTTGGCTGCAGCTTGTAGGCCCGCCCAGACTGCAGCAACTGTGAAGGAGTGGATACCACGTCGCTCCTCCCAAAGATCATACGAAGGTGCTGGGAGTTTCGTATGAGGCTCTCTATAGCTGGCCATAAACTCTGCGGCATTCTTGATTAGCTTTCGATAAAGAGAACGGATGTGCTCTACATCACGGAACTTATGGTAGTGGTGCCAGAGGCTATATATTACTAGAGCAGTTTCATCCTCTTGAATTGGCAGTTGCAGCTTACCCTCCTCGTCTGCCCAGGGCATCCAGTTGCCTGCCAGACGCCCATCAGCAGTATACTTGTGAAGAAGATAGCCTTCACTGGTGATGACATCTCCACAAAAATCGATGAATCGGTGGCCGACTTCTTCATAATTGGCCATGTCGAAGGCTCTAGTTACAAAGGCACCATCGCGACCCCACACATAAGAATAGGTATCCTCCAAGAGTCCAGTGATGTCCGAGTCAGTACTGGCGATAATGGCACCGCGGTTATCAGCCTCGACGCGCATGGTAAGTAAGCTACGTTTGTACAAGTCTGATACAGAGGTGGGCAGGTCAGCAAAGTCCAGCGCTTCCTTATTCACCCAAGCTCGCCAGTAGTCACGGGTGCGGATGACGAACGAATCAGGTCCGCGTTCTTGGACGAGGTCTTGAAGCTCTTCTACGCCATGAAAGCGGTCACTTGCCGCAAGCCAGTGATAAATGGTCGAATCTCCTCTAGGGGGTACAGAGTTATCATAGAGCCCGATAACGCCCTCTGCGAAGCCGCATATAAGGGGCAACTTCCTCAACTGTCCGTCTTCAGCGTCACGCCATGCTCTTTGCTTACCATTTGATTTTGTGCTTCCGGTTGTCCAATCGTCAATGCCAAGCCTTTCATTCACCTGCCCGCTTGCTAGAAAGTATTGCTGCTCTTTATACATCACCAAGGCTCTCAGTCTTGGGTGGTAGTATATGGTATCGCCTATTTCCCTGCCCAGAATTCGTATCTCATAATGGAAGAACAGGCGTACATCGCGGGGTTGATCCCAGTGATTGGTGATACTAACCCGTCTGAAAAAGATGTCCCTCTGAAAGTCTACGAGGTCAGAAAGAGTGAGAGTGATCCCTAATGCAGGATTGGTAACGGGCACACGGGTGACCAGACTGTCGCTTTCGTAGGCCATTTCCTTGTGCCACTCGGGGCTGTTAAGCCAGGCGAATTTTCCGTCAACCCAGATGCCAGTACGTGATACACAACCTTCGGCGTGGTTCTCCTTTCCGACATAAGGATAGTAGATATCCCTTATGCTGTAATCAGTATCAAAATTGATCAGTAGGTTGCCGTTCCCCACAGGTAAGTCCCTTGGCATATTTGTTAAGTACCTCTCTTTTGCTTGAATACACTATTATAGACCTTTAGCCCAAATTTGCCGCCGGCAGCTTCAGTGGCACTATGCCTTGTTGGATAACAAACACCCGTCCCATCGTGAAGCTTTTGTGGGCATTACATTGACCGTCCAGCTTCGGAATCAGCTTTTTTTGTAGCCATCTCCCCGGTACCGAGCCAAAAAGTGTGGCCTTTCTGGGCTAGGATTTCTTAAGATGCTCGCCCGTGTGAAAATCTTCCAGCAGTCTCTCGGGCATGTCCATCCCCAGAGTCTCTAAGCCCGGCCGATTCAATACAGTATAATAGACCTCCAAGGTCTTCTGAGCCACCCGATCCCATGAGAATTTTTCTGCGGTTTCTCTGGCCTTCTCACACATGGTCTTTCTAAGTTCAGTATCTGAAAGCAGCAACTCGATTTTCGCTGCCAGGTCGTCGACATCGGAGGGGGCTTTAAGTAAGAGGCCATTTACTCCATCGACTATGAGGTCGGCGGCTCCGGCAACTCTGCTGGTGATGACAGGCAAGCCGCTGGCCATAGCCTCGACGATGACCAGGCCAAAGGGTTCATATATGGTGGGAAAAACGAATATGTCGCTAGCGGCATAGTATTCCCAAAGCTTGCTGCTGTGGGGGACAAAGATTATTCTCTCCCTTACACCCTTTAGTTCCGCAAGCCGGCCGTAGAACTTCCTGTCACCGCTACCACTGATTATAACTCTGATGTTTCTTCTCGAAAGGAGTGGGAGTGCCTCTAAGATATGCCGAACTCCCTTTCTTTCCCAATCGCCTCCAGCGAACAGCAGCAACGGATCACTGCGGGGTACACCGTGCTTTTGCCGTATCTGGTCTCGATAGAGCAACCGGTTGGTCGGATGGAATCTGAGAGTATCTACTCCATTGGGGATTACGATGATATTTTCGGCAGCATCACCGTAATGACGGGCAAACTCCTTTTGCATAGCCCGAGAAACTACGATACACGCTTTAGATCCGCTGCGGCTAATTACCAGCCTCTCAACAGAGCATAGCAGGCTGCGATACAGTCTATGGTCCAAGGCTTTCAGTTTTTGCCAGACACTTCTTGATGGTATCTTAATTATGTTAGCCTCTTCGAGATGACGGCACTCCCTCTCACAGAAATGAGAGGTGAAAACGTTTGAAGAAAAGGCAGCATCGTACCCCGTCGAATGGACGATGTCAAAGCCTGTTTTCCTGAGGAGCGAAAGAACGGCAACGAGTAAGGTGCTGGATATCAAGAAGGTGACGTATGCCAACGACTTGGGATATCTGAGTGCCGGTACCTTGTAGTGCCTAACTTTGAGTAAGTCAATTCCATTCATAGTATTAGAAAGAACCGAAACCTGATGGACCTCACAAAGCCTTTCGACCAGGTGAGCGGTAACGGTTGCTGGCCCTGCCTTATAGTTAACATGGTGTGCCATGAATGCAATTCTCAAGAGATTCCTGCCTGGTTGCTTTCTCTTGTCTTGAATCTCCATTGCTTCTTTCCCAATCCCCTCTTCCATATACTGTCAGATGGCAGGTCCTTTTTCTGGGCTGCCTCGACCTGCCTTGGATGGTACTTTCTCTTCTGGAACTGTAAGCAACGGTACCCTGCCTAGTTCCTGAAGATACATACGAGTTGAGTCATCAACTACCTCGTATTCCCCCGGTCGTGCTGTAGGCTTGCTCCCTGCAGCTTCCTCGGCTGTGGGGCTGGCGTTCTTAGCTTCAGCTTCGTCGCTGAATTGCCTTCAGCCAATAGCTCATCGGTATCTAGGTTGATGCTTTTTCCTATAGCCATTGGTACCCCTTGTGCCGACGAAGCCTCGACGACGTTGTCACCCAGAACTCATGACTGCGTCAACTTGTGGGGGATGAACCTTTGCGGTTTGCTTGCCTCGCCAGACCGCCTCCCAGTGACTATTATCGTAGCACAACTCCCGTAGTTTAACAAAGAGCGCATTACCAACGAGGGCGTGTTCGGCTTTACCTCCAGGTGTTGCGGTGCTAAAATTGATCTGGAGGGAGTCGATGTCAGGGCATTCCAAGTGGGCACAGATCAAGCGTCAGAAGGGAGTGGCTGACGCCAGGCGCGGTCAGCTATTCACCAAGCTGGGCCGGGAGATCATGGTTGCAGCCCGACAGGGTGGGGCGAACTTAGACAGCAACCTCCAGCTGCGGTTAGCCGTACAGAAGGCCCGTGACAATAACATGCCCTCGGACAACATTGAGAGGGCTGTAAAGCGGGGCAGCGGCGAATCTGAGACAGCTGCCCTGGCGGAACTGCAGTTCGAAGGTTACGGACCGGGTGGCATAGCGGTCCTGGCAGAAGCCCTGACGGATAACCGCAACCGCACGGTTCAGGACGTGCGTCGCCTGTTTGCCAACCACGGCGGTAATCTCGGTGAGAATGGCTGTGTGTCGTGGTTGTTTGAGAAGAGAGGGGTGATAACCGTTGAGGTGAACGCGCAGGATGCCGATGAGATAGCGCTCCGGGCCATCGATGCGGGAGCTGAGGATGTCAGGGCGGAGAAGGGTTACCTGGAGATATACACCCAGCCCGAGGACCTGGAGGTGGTGAGGCAGGCCATGGAAAAGGAAGACCACGTAATCTCGGCAGAGGTATCCATGTTGCCCAGCACTACAGTGTTGCTGGATGAGAGCAAAGCGGTTCAGGCCCTCAAGTTTCTTGATCATCTGGAGGAACTGGATGATGTGCAGCGTGTTTTCTCCAACCTCGACTTCTCCGATGACACCTCAGAAAAGCTGCGCAGCCAGAGCTGATATGCGCGTTCTTGGCGTTGACCCGGGCACCGTGAATCTGGGCTACAGCGTGGTAGAGGGCGAGGGCGGAATGCACATGGTGGATTGCGGAGTGATCAGCCTGTCATCTCGAGTCCCCGTAGAAGAAAGACTGAGCCGCCTGTATGAGAAGCTGAGCAGGATTATCGCCAGGCATGAACCGGGCGAAGTAGCTATCGAGGACCCGTTCATAGGGCACAACGTCAGGTCGGCATTCGCCATCGGACGAGCCCAGGCGGTGGCCATCCTGGCAGCGGCCAACCGGGGACTGCCCGTTTACTACTACTCGCCGGCGAGTGTAAAGCAGCAGATTACCAGCTATGGACAGAGCGACAAACAGCAGGTGCAGTACATGGTAAGGATCCAGCTCGGGCTTACCGATTTGCCTCAGCCGAGCGATGCTGCCGATGCTCTGGCCGTTGCCATCTGCCATATTCAGCAGAGTCGCCTGAGCCGGTGGCTGACCGAGCATACGCCGAGATGATCGCCACACTGGAAGGAGTGCTGCAGCATCGCGGTAACGACTCCGTTATCGTCAATGTCGGCGGGATCGGCCTTCAGGTATACGCATCCAGTTCCACGTTGAACCAACTGGGGACGACCGGGAGTAGGGTCTTCCTCTATACCCATCTCCACCTGAGGGAGGACAATGCCGCTCTCTATGGGTTTGCCTCTGGAGAGGAGCTGGCTCTGTTCAGGAACCTCGTATCCGTATCGGGAATCGGTCCCAGGGTAGCTTTGGGGCTGCTCTCGGCGCTCAGTCCGGAACAACTGGTCATGGCCATAGCCAGCGAGAACACCGATTTGATCAGTCAGGTTCCCGGCATTGGCAAGAAGACAGCCGGTCGCCTTGTTGTAGAGCTCAGAAGCAAGCTGGAGAAGGAGTGGAGGGAGGTGGCTTCGCCTCTAGCCCCTGAAGGTGCCGATGTCATCGCTGCCTTAACCGGCCTGGGCTATTCCCTGGCTGAAGCAACCAGGGCCGTATCCAAGCTCTCCGGCGCCGAAGAGCTCAGTCTGGAGGAGAAGGTCAAGCTAGCATTACAGCAGACGGGGAGAGGATGAGGAGTCGGGAGCGTGCCGGGCCGGAAGAATCAGGAGACCTCCTACTCTGTGATGCCGGGGAATGCTATAATGCAGCACCCAGTGTCTCGAGTTGATTGCCTGTAGGGAAGGAGGTGGATTCAGGATAGATAGCTTGTCGAAATACAGTTCCATTTTCAGTGAAGGATGGAGGGACTAACATGAGATTTGTGAAATGGTTTGAAGACACGGGAGTAGAAGACGTGGCTCTGGTCGGCGGCAAGAATGCATCGCTCGGTGAGATGATAAAGAACCTGAGCAAGCGGGGGGTCAGCGTCCCCCTGGGCTTTGCCATTACCGCTGATGCCTATAAGTACGTCATAGAGAAGGCGGGCATAGGCCAGAAGATCAGAGATACACTGGCAGACCTGGATACCGGTGACATGGAGAATCTGTCTAAGAGGGGCGAGAAGATAAGGAACATGATAGCGAGTGCGTCCTGTCCACCCGAGCTGGAGGAGGAGATAAGGTCGGCCTATCGGGAGATGGAGAGGAAATATGGGGTTAATATCGATGTTGCTGTAAGGAGCAGTGCCACCGCGGAAGACTTGCCGACCGCTTCATTCGCCGGGCAGCAGGCGACCTTTCTGAACGTGCGGGGGGAAGACGATCTCTCAGAGAAGGTAATGGAGTGCTTTGCGTCTTTGTTCACAAACCGGGCCATCTCGTACCGGGAAGATAAGGGGTTTGACCACCTCAGCGTCTACCTCTCGGTGGGTGTGCAGAAGATGGTGCGCTCCGACTTGGCCTGCGCAGGAGTCATATTCTCTATAGATACCGAATCGGGCTTCAAGGACGTGATTTACACAACCGCGGCATACGGGCTGGGAGAGACCGTGGTCCAGGGGTTGGTCAATCCTGATCAGTTCTACGTTTTCAAGCCCACCCTGACCAACGGGTTCAGGCCCATAGTGGAGAAGAAGCTGGGGACGAAGGAGAGGAAACTGGTCTACAAGGGAGATGAAGCCGGGACCGAGGAGAAAGAGGTGAGCGTCGAAGACCAGACGAAGTACGCGATTAGTGACGATGAAGTGTTGACTCTCGCCAGGTGGGCCTGCATCATTGAGGAGCACTATGCTCTGCCAATGGACATCGAGTGGGCCAAGGACGGAGTAAGCGGGGAGCTGTTCATAGTTCAGGCCAGGCCCGAAACCGTTCATTCACAGCAGGACCCAACTCTGATGAGAACCTACGTGCTTGAGGAAGAGGGGAAGCTGCTGTTGACAGGCGAATCGGTCGGCACCAGGATCGGGGCCGGTGAGGTGAACATAATAGAGAGGAGCAGTGAGATTCACCGGTTCCAGAAGGGTCAGGTTCTGGTCACCGACATGACCGATCCGGACTGGGAACCTATAATGAAGATCGCCAGTGCCATAGTGACAAACAAGGGGGGCAGGACCTGCCATGCAGCCATCGTCAGCCGGGAACTCGGAGTCCCGTGTGTGATCGGCACGATAAAGGGGACACAGGTCTTGAAGGGAGTGAATGAGGTAACGGTAGACTGTTCGCAGGGTGAGGGACGGGTCTACGATGGGTGCCTGAAGTACAGGGTGGATGAGGTAGAAGTGGGCAAGCTGCCCAGACCCGAAACCAGGATTATGATGAACTTCGGGATTCCCGACGGCGCCTTTGTTCAGAGCCAGATTCCCAATGATGGTGTCGGCCTGGCTCGAGAAGAGTTCATCATCAACTCCTATATAGGCATCCATCCCATGGCCCTGATCGAGTACGAGGAGCTGAAGAAGGAGGCCCAGAACGATGACCGGCTGGCAGAAGTGGTCAAAGAGATAGATCGGAGAAGCATATCCTATGAGGACAAGAAGCAGTTCTTCATCGAGACCCTGGCGATGGGGATCGCAAAGATCGCGGCGGGCTTCTATCCGAACGACGTCATCGTCCGTTTCTCGGACTTCAGGACGAACGAGTATGCCAATCTGATCGGGGGTTATCGCTATGAGCCGGAGGAGCGTAACCCCATGATAGGCTGGCGGGGGGCGTCTCGCTATTATGACGAGAGGTTCAAGCCTGCCTTCGGCCTGGAGTGCCAGGCGATAAAGAAGATACGGGATGAGATGGGGCTAACAAATGTGAAGGTGATGGTCCCGTTCTGCCGGACGCCGGAGGAAGGTAGGAAGGTGATAAAGGCGATGGGCGAATTCGGTCTGGTGCAGGGGGAAAACGGGCTGGAAGTCTACGTTATGTGTGAGATACCGTCAAATGTGGTTTTGGCGGACGAGTTCGCCGATGTCTTCGATGGCTTCAGCATAGGCTCGAACGATTTAACGCAGCTAACCCTTGGCCTGGACAGGGATTCAGAGCTTGTGGCGGGCATATTCGATGAGAGAGATGAGGCGGTGAAAAGGCTGATAAAGCAGGTCATCGACGAAGCGCACGCCCACAGACCGCCGAGGAAGATCGGGATATGCGGTCAGGCTCCGAGTGATTTCCCTGAGTTCGCCGACTATCTTGTTGAATGCGGCATAGACTCCATGTCTTTGAATCCGGACGTGGTATTATCCACCAGGTTTCACGTTGCGGAGGTAGAGAAGAGGCTGGGATCGGAACGGAAGAAGTAGCTCAGGAGAGGCTGATTGTGCCGCGGGTGTGAAGCGAAGACCCGGCTATGGCATGCCGTAACGATAAAGATTCGATGTTTTGTGCAGTCCACGTGCGGGAACAGACAGAGAAGAAGGAAGAAGCTCTTTCCCGGTATGCCGCCAGGAGCAGACTGACCCGGGGACGACGGAAACCTGAAGAACCCTGCCCGGTAAGGACCGACTTTCAACGTGATCGTGACCGCATAATCCACTGCAAGGCATTCCGTCGGCTCAAGCATAAGACGCAGGTCTTCATCGCTCCCCTGGGCGACCATTATGTTACGAGGCTCACGCACACCCTGGAAGTATCCCAGATAGCCAGGACTCTAGCACGAGCGCTCAATCTCAACGAAGACCTTACGGAGGCAGTTGCGCTCGGTCACGATCTGGGGCATACCCCCTTTGGGCACATAGGTGAGGAGGTTCTGAACGAATTGCATCACGCCGGCTTTCGGCACAACGAGCAGAGCCTGCGAGTGGTCGATTTGCTTGAAAGAGACGGACGGGGGCTGAACCTGACATGGGAGGTGCGTGACGGCATCCTGAATCACTCGAAAGGGCAGGCCGAGATCCTGGGAGAACGATGGGGAGAGGCTAACACGCTGGAGGGCCAGATATGCAAGATAGCCGACATGGTGGCCTACGTTAACCATGACGTAGAAGATGCCATAAGGGCCGGCATCATCTCGCGTGACGAACTGCCCGAGCCTGTGG
>PWRA01000075.1 GCA_003556385.1 Dehalococcoidia bacterium
CGTCACCCAGACAATAGGAACGAGCTCACAGATCCCGACAGGGAAGCGGCGTGAAGGACGTCTCGTGGTTCAGGCCCCGGCACGTCGCCGAAAGCGTACCGACCTGCCCTTCCGCACGGCGTCCAGCGACCCGACCATCGTTAGCCTCCTCAGGTTCGCCCTGACGCCACTGTCTGTGAAGGTGATACCCGCGTCACCTAACCGTCGCTTGATCTCCCCGGTGGAGCGCGGTTCATCAAAGAAGCCCGCATCCAGGTCGCTCCGAATCGCGCCCATGACAGAAACTCGTTTTCGCCTGCGCCCTCTGGTGACCGCCGCTGCTTTGCTCACCTCGGGCAAAGGCCCGGCTTTCTCCGGCCGGCCTGCAATGTCCTGGGGCATGCCCAGCAGTCCCTTTATGGCAGGCTGGTACGTATCAAGGCAATACCGTACGAAGTCGGCCGGGCCCTCCATTTCGATGATACCTTCCTTGATGTTGATAACTACTTTTGCCTCGTCCATTGGATCATCCTCCTTGAATTATTGTGCAAATCGCATCTGTACTCTGCTCATTATACCACCGACTTCACAATAACGAAAGATGTCTCAATGACCGATTCCTGATCGTCCTGTCACATGACAGTCCGCCGAATAGCCTTCACCGCTCGCCCGCTGTTGTCTTGTTCCGGACCAGGAAGCGCTTTGTCGCGATCATCGGGCTACAGGGAAGAAGCGGGCGGATGCATAACCACAGCGAGCTCTGCGCTATGCAGGGTGAGGAACACTTGACTGGCAAGACAAAATGCCGTATTCTGTAACCAGCCACCACTGCTGGCCGCTGTTAACCCGTCCCCGGGTGGCCGGTCGGGGGGTGTGTGATAGGGAAAGGAGGGTGACTATGTCAACAGAAAGATGGAGACCTCGCCAACATCCTGGGCGGTTCAGGTCCGCCCGGGAACTCGAAGGGCTGGGACGGAGGTTCGAGGATGATTTCATCCGGCCTGTCGTGCGCGCTTTCTGGGAGCGCGTTCCTGAGGAAGTGAAGGGATGGAGCCCGTCGATAGACGTCTATGAGAGAGACGATAACTTCGAAATCAAGGTTGAGCTTCCCGGCATGAGGCAGGACGATATCGACCTGTCGCTGTCTGAGGACACACTGGTGATCAAGGGGGAGAGACGTCCGGACCGCAATATCAAGGACGAAGACTACTACCGCAGTGAGATCACCTACGGAAGCTTCTATCGTTCCATAGCCCTACCTGCGAACGTAGACGCCGGAAGTGCTCAAGCCGTCTATGAGGATGGCGTTCTTCGTGTCAGTCTGAAGAGGCCTTCGGCGGCAAAACGCAAGAAGGTCAACATACAGGGCAAGAAAGAAACCGCCTGACTTTCGAGACTCGGGACCGGCAATAGCGCCCTATCATCAGGAGCATAGTCGTCAGTGCTAACTGGTGGTGGGACGGATTCTTGTGTCACGCTGATACCATCAGAACACGTCACAGCAGCCTGAGGAGGGAGGATGCGGTATCCGGTAACAGCAGGCTTCGCGTTCAAGCGCCTGAAGCGCTTCCGGCATGTCGTCAATGTGTTCGCCAAGTACGGCTTCGGCGAGGCCATGGCCAGAATACGTATCTGGGAAGCCGGCCACATCGAAAGGCGCATTCTCCGGCGAAAAGTCGACATCCCTGACTCCACCACCCCACAGCGGCTCCGCGCCGCCCTTGAGGAGCTGGGACCGACGTTCATCAAGGTCGGTCAGTTGCTCAGCGCACGCCCCGACCTGATACCGTCGGAGTACATCGCCGAACTCACGAGTCTGCGGACGTGCGTCGGCCTGATGCCGGCAGACACCATCAAAGGCATTATTGAGTCTGAGCTGGGCCGACCGGTCGATGAACTGTTCGAGAGCTTCGATGATACGCCACTGGCAGCAGCCTCGCTCGCCCAGGTCCACCGCGCAGTGCTCAACGGCGAACAGGTAGTGCTGAAGGTGCAGCGGCCCGGAATCGTCGAGATCGTCGACGTGGACATGGATATCATACGCAGTGTGGCGCGCATCGCCGAGCGCTACTCTCATACGATTTACCTCACTAACGCAGTAGGACTGGTGGATGAGTTTGCCAGGCAGATCAGAAGGGAACTCGACTTCCGTATGGAAGTCAACAATATGCAGCGCTTCTCCCAGAGCTTCGCCGACGACGCCACTGTTCACGTACCCGAAGTCTATCCAGAGTTGTGTACGAAGCGTGTCATTACTATGGAATACCTGGACGGCATCAACATCGCGGACACACAAGGACTCTGCGATGCGGGCTACGACCTGCAGGAGGTTGCCGAACGCGGGGTTGCCATCGGTTTCAAAGCAGTCTTCCAGCACGGCTTCTTTCATGCGGACCCGCATACCGGCAATATATTCGTGCTGCCGGGCCATGTCATCGGGTTGATCGATTTCGGCATGATGGCCACACTATCTATGCGTGACCGTGAAAGACTGGCAAAACTGGTCCACTTCATCTCAGTCCGTGACGAAAAGCGAGTGGCCCGGATAGTGGACGAGTTGATGGAGCGTGAAGACGTGATACCGGCCGAGGAACTGGAGCCATCCATGTCCGCCATTATGACGGACTACGGTGATATGACTGTGCGTGAGTTGCACCTTGCGGGAATGCTCTTCGCAATAATGCGGGCTATCATGGAGCATGGCGGCAGGCTCCGTCCTGAGCTCGTATGGGCCACCAAGAGCATCGCAATCGCGGAGGAAATCGGTCACTCGCTTGATGTGGACTTCGACATCATGGATGTGGGTATCCCCTACGCCCAGAAGCTCCTTACCCAGAAGCTGAACCCTCTCCGCCTGCCATATGATCTCTACTACTGGTTCCTCGATGCCGTGGACATAGTGAGAGACCTGCCATACGACATCGGCATTGTTCTCCATCAAATCAGAAAGGGCCGGCTTAAGATTGAATTCGAGCATGTCGGGCTTGAGCCGATGCGACAAACGATAGACCGGGTGGCGACTCGCGCATCGCTCGCCATCCTCATAGCAGCATTGCTCCTATCGTCCTCGGTGCTCGTGCTGGCCCGGGTGCCCCCTCTTGTAGGTGACGTGCCCTTGCTCGGAGTCGTCGGCTACATCATCGCCGCCGTTCTCGGGCTTATGCTGGTGGTATCCATAATGCGGCACTGATAGCCCCGCTAGACCTGATTTCTTGTCCGGAAGCGAACAAAATCCAGATCAGCTATCGCTCACTTCACTGCCCGTAGCGTTCGAAGGACGGCCGGGACTACAGCGTCATGTTGCAGATGAGCTCCCACATGGTTAAGTCCTTCGAGCGCCAGGAACTCGGCGTTGGGAATCTCGTCGGCCGCACG
>PWRA01000150.1 GCA_003556385.1 Dehalococcoidia bacterium
CGTTGCGATGGCTGCAGGTCCGACAGGAATGCCTGCCACTGGGGCAGCGATTGTGTTCTCCTGTACTGCTGCCTCTATGAGAGAGGTCTGGATTTCTGCGGGGAGTGCTCCGATTTTCCCTGCGATAAAGTCATTGAATGGGCTGGCGAATGGGAGCATCACAGGATAGCGGTTGAGAAGATGAAGCGGATGAAAGAAGTTGGAAAAGACAGATGGATAGAAGAAAGGTTAGCAGAAGGCAGGCAGAATGCATAGCGTTGCAGTGAGTGCTAGACAGAGTAGTCTCCTTCGTCGCCAGGAGCCATGATGAGCCGTGTCGCCGACGCCTACGAACAGCTGATAGAAAGGCTTCTCGCCTGGGCGCAGGACCGACCCGACATCCGCGCCGCGCTTGTTCTCGGATCGAGGGCAAGGACGGACCGCCCCGCAGACGAATGGTCCGACTTGGACATTCTGCTTGTCGTGACCGATCCCGAGCCCTACCTGACAACGACGGATTGGCTGAAGAACATGGGCGACTTCCGCATTACGTTCATTGAAGCGACCCCCGGAGGCAATCTGGAACGCCGCGTCCTGTTCGATGGCGGGCTCGACGTGGACTTCCCGATCATTCCGCACGCGATGATGGAGCAAATGCTCCGACATGGTATCCCATCAGAAGTGGCAGCGATCTTCGGCCGCGGGGTGCGCGTGCTTATCGATAGAGAGGACCTGGCGGGCCGTCTCCATCCGGCCGACCCAGAGTCTCTCCCTCCGAGGCTGCCGACTCAAGCGGAGGTTGTGGAGGTCATCAACGACTTCTGGTATCACGCCGTCTGGACCGCGAAGAAACTCAAGCGCGGTGAGTTGTGGACTGCCAGGGCATGCTCGGACGGATACATGAAGCGGTTGTTGCTCAAGATGCTGGAATGGCATACCCAGGCCACGAGCAGCACGGAGTACGACACGTGGCACGACGGCCGCTTCATGGAGCAGTGGGCCGATCCGCGGGTGCTCGAAGGGTTACGGGATGCCTTCGCGCACTATGACCGTGATGATATCAGGCGGGCCCTGCTGGCGACGATGGACCTGTTCCGCTGGCTGGCACAGGAGGTAACAGAACGACTGGACTACCGCTACCCGAAGTCAGCAGACGACTACTCGACGGGACTGGTCAACACATTGCTGTCGGAAGACAGCGGGGCTGGTAGAGGTGATGGGTTCTAGACCCGCCGGAGGGAACGGAATGATGCAGGCAAGAGCACGATGACCGTGTTCGACGAGCTTCAAAGAGTTTTCAGAAGGCCCCGGCCATTCGAGTACTACACGTCGCCACAGCTCTGGAATGATCCTCATATCTCGAAGGGCATGCTGGAAGCCCACCTCGACCAGAGCCATGATGCTGCGTCGTCCCGGACGGAGTTCATCGACAGCGCCGTCGAGTGGATATCGTCCCGCTTCATAGTGCCGGGGAGAACACCGATATGCGACTTCGGGTGCGGGCCGGGCCTCTGGACGACGCGGTTCGCAGAAAGGGGTGCCCTTGTCACCGGCATCGACCTTTCGGAGCGATCGATAAGCTACGCCCGCGATACTGCCATAGCGAAGGGCCTCGATATCCGCTACGTTCTGGGAGACTACCTTCAGTGCTCACCGGACGGCACGTTCGATCTTATCACCATGATAGCCGGTGATCTCTCGGCGCTCAGTCCTCACCAGACGAGGACACTACTACAGACATTCAGATCCCTGCTATCCGAAGGAGGAGCACTACTGCTCGATGTCGCTTCGATGGAGCAATGGCAGGAGGCTACCGAAAACACAGAACACGAGTTCTTCGCATCAGGCGACTTCTGGTCGCCCGTGCCTCACCATGTGCTCACCAATAGCTACAAGTATGCGGCCGAGGGTCTCCTCGGCAAGAAGTACACCGTGGTCGAGGAAACCCGAACCTTCGAGATCTACACCTGGAACCAGTGCTATACTACCGAGTCTCTGAGCCGCCTGTTCAAGGAGAGTGGCTTTCAGGTCACCGAGTTCCTGTCCGACATCGCCGGCACACCGTTCAGGGATGACTCCCGGTGGGTCGCCGTGATCGCAGCCCCGGCCGCGTGAGTGCGACCATCGCAAACGGGAGGCGACGGCTCCGCCAGCAGCAGGGAGTCCGGACAACCCCGGCACGCTCGCTATCAGGCTGTCTTCGACAGCACGGAGGCACAGATGGATTATGTAAAGGGCAACAAAGAGGCGTGGGAGGAAGCATTCGACAACAGGAGCGAGAACTGGTGTTCAGACGTCTTAACCCGGTACCGGTCGGAGCGGCTTCCCTTCATAGAACCCGCGCTGGCCGACGAACTCCTGAAGCTCGATCTAACCGGGAAGATCGTCGGGCAGTTCTGTTGCAACAACGGGAGAGAGCTACTATCGATCATGAAGCTGGGCGCCGGGAAAGGCATCGGGTTCGATATAGCGGAGAACCAGATCCAGTGCGCCAACGAGTTCGCCAGAGTGCTGGGAGTGAACTGCGAGTTTATAGCGGCCAACATACTGGAGATCGACGAACGCTACGCGGACGCCTTTGATCTCATATTCATGACCGTGGGCACTCTCTGCTGGTTTCACGATCTTAACCTCTTCTTCGGGAAGGCGTCCCGGTGCCTGAAGTCGAATGGCTCTCTCATAATCAACGAAGCCCATCCCGTCACCAACATGCTGGGACTGCCGGGTGAAGACGGCTTCGACGAAAGCAAACCACAGAGGATAATGCACACCTACCTCGAGAAGACCTGGGAGGAGAACGACGGCATGTGGTACATGACCGGCAAGCTATACGAGTCGAAGACCTTCACGAGTTTCACCCATCCCTTCTCGAGCATAGTGAACGGAATCGCCGGCAACGGCCTGTGTATCAGGTTGCTCCAAGAATACGAGGTCGACATCTGTTCAGGGATGTTCTCCGCGTTGAATAACACGGGGATACCCTTGTCGTATGTTCTGAGGGCAGACAAGCTATGATGGGGAACGGCAGGACCCGATGACCGATCTCTACGATGAACGATACAGGCGAACCGGGTACTACTGGGGCAGGACGCCTTCGCAGATGTGCTACCGCGTTCTCCAGCTCATGCCCCCCGACCGCCCCCTGCGCTTGCTCGACATCGGCTGTGGCGAGGGCCGCAATGCCGTCTTCTTCGCGCGCACTGGCTACCAGGTAACTGCCTTCGACACTGCGTCTAAGGGTATCGA
>PWRA01000071.1 GCA_003556385.1 Dehalococcoidia bacterium
AAAACTACATTGCCGGTTATAAGCACGCAGATGGACCCGGTCAGCGCCAGACCCCACATCCTCCTCTTAAAGGCATATACTCCGCCTACGATGGCCAGCACTGCCAGTGCGATCAGCGCAATGCCGACAAAAGTCAACCACCCCAATCCTATGATCTCGACTATCACACCACCCGCTCCCACAACCACCGTGCCGAAGCTCAACAGCAGCGCACCCGAGATAATACACAGCACTCCTGCCGCTGTCGACTTACATGCGTGTTCTTGCATTCGCCTGGCTATTCCTTGCGCCGCGGCCGGCGCCTATTCCGCGTGCCGAGCCTGTCTCAGCTGGGAAGACTTTGCGGCTGCTCCTGCTGGCAGCCTGCGCATAGTGTTCTTCATCACTCGAATTCACCCTTCCCCAGGGTGACGAATATAACGGCCAGTGTCCCGTAGATCAGATTGCCAGCGATGATTGTGCAGATAGAGCCGGCCAGCGCCAGGCCCCACAGCCTTCTCTTCAGGGCATATACACCACCCACTATTGATATGATCCCCAGTATGACGAATGGAACGCCGATGAGACTCAACCATGCTGTTTCCGCCAGTGCCAGTTCCAGCATCCCTGCTGCCAGGATCCCGACGATCGCTGCCAGGCCTGCTATCACGTGGATTGCGCCCGCAATGATACAGAGCAACCCACCGGTCGTAGGCCTCCAGGTCTTATCCATTCCTGGTTCCTCCTTTCTACTCGCTTGTATAACGATATAGCCAGAAGCGCTCTGTGTCAATACCCCCCGCCTTCACCACCACGGGCATCGCATCGGCCGGTAGCAACGTCCGCCCTATCAACCGGGCATCCGCCGGGTCTGGAGTCCCCGCACCGACCGGCCTCCCCGCCGGCGGACAGAGCCCCTGTGAGGCAGGTTCAGAGACCGCCTTCCAGCGGCTCTAAGCAGGAACTCACCGCCAGAATGCCCAGGGGGTCGCCACCAGGAACATAATCAGCCAGAACAGCGCAGAAACTCCCAGGCTGATGAGGAACATTCGCCACCACAGGCCCCAGGCCAGTCTCCAGGTCGGCTTGACTTCGTTCTCCATGTGCTACTACTCCTCTCGGTGCTCTTGCCGGGCTATCGGACACTCGACTGACAGGTTAGCTTTCGTGTGCCTGAGTTCATTATAGGCACAGCCATTTCTCGGTGTCAACGGAGTGGCCGGGAAGCATCCGCAGGGCAGGGCGGTCTTGCCAGGGTTACGGCAAGGAGCGTTATCCGGAACCGGGTCGTATCGCTGTCCGGCTTGTGTCCGGACCGAACTGACCGAGCTGTTCCCACAGTGTGTCGGACTTGCGTTGATTTCGCTTGGCGGAAGCAGCGAATCCAACGCCAAAGCAGACAAACGCGATTCCGAAAAGTCCCTCCAGGTACGATGAGAAGAGCAGGGCGCCGCCGATCAGCAGCCCCACCGTAACAAGAATGGTGGCCCATGCCACATACGCATCGATCCTGTACCGGAGTATGTCTATGGACTCCCGGAGCTTGAACTCCTGCCATCTCCTATCCTCGCCGACCAGGCTCCTATCGCACTCCGGGCAAAAGACGTCGACTTCATCTATCTTCGTCCTACAGTGGTGACAATATGGCATGGCCGTATCTCCCGCCCTCTCGGGTACGCACTATCGTACGACAAAGTCGATCAAAATTCAACACGTCGTCCTCCTGGAGGGCTGCCCAGTTCCATCACAATCGCGGCGGCTACCTTGTGCCGCCGTGGGATTGCGCCTGATGGCGTTCCCGGCGCGGCCGGCTTGACCAAGCTCCTTGTACATATAAGCTCCTTCCGATCGGTAGCCGGATGCGCGGTAGTACTCCCTGGCGCCGATGCCGCTAAGTACCGATAATCGAGCTAACCCGAACCCAGTCGCGGCGATCGTCTCGGCCTCTCGGAGCAACCGTTCACCGAGACCGTGATGCTGAGCGGACCCGTCCAGCCTCGCCCCCAGCGCCACCTCGGGGCCGAAAACATGCAGCTCCCTGACTATTGCCTTCTCATTATTGACCCTCAGCCTCAGCAGGCCGAACAGGGTCTCATTCTCGTCTTCGTAGGAAAGGAAGACTTCTTTGCCTCCCCGGGTCTCATAGTCGATCCTGGTCAGGGAAGGTTCCCCGACGGTCCAGCCGTCCCTGAGCCGGTGTCCGTATTCCCGGCATCGCACGCAGCTACAGCCAAGCCCTCTCTGCTCCATCGTCTTCTTGACGCTTTCTCTAAGAGCCAGGTCTTTGCTGCCGGCGATGATGAATTTGCCGGGAATATCGCGCATCAACCTGGAAATGCGCACATACCGTGGAACCCGGGCCTTGATCTCCGCAAGCAGATGGATCATCTCTGCATCGTCATAGGGTCGGTAACGATTATCCCGATACCACCTCTCCAGTTCGCTTCCCTGGACCACCAGCGTGGGATAGAGCTTGAGGCCGTCCGGCCGAAAGCGGTCATCCTCGAACAGCATCTTCGACAGAGCCAGGTCATGCTCTGGCGTCGAACCCGGGAGCCCGGGCATCCAGTGGTAGTATACCTTGAAGCCGTGGTCTCGCAGTGTTCTGGTAGCGGAGATGATCTCGGCTATGCCGTGTCCCCGTTTCGTCAGACGGTGAATGCCGTCATCAAGCGTCTGTACGCCGAGCTCTACCCTGGTGGCGCCGAAATCCAGCATCCTGCTTATCTCATCTTCGCCGCAGAAGTCGGGCCTCGTCTCGATGCACAACCCCACACAGCGGCGCCCGGCATGCTCGTTCAGCCGCCTGGCTTCGTCAAGGCTGCCCGAAACTACCCCGTTCAGGGCGTCGTAGCAGTCCTTGATAAACTGATACTGATATTCGCAGGGATAGGACAAGAAGGTGCCGCCCATAACAATGAGCTCGATCTTGTCAAGGGCGTGTCCCATGTCGGCCAGGGCCTTGAGCCTGATCGCCACCTGTTTACCGGCATCAAAGCCACAACCCCGGGCGCGGAGCACCACCGGAGACTCCGGGGTATAGCTCTTGGGCGCCTCAGGCGAACCCGGGCAGTAGACACACGAGCCCGGGCACGGGAATGGCTTGGCCATGACCGCCACCGGGGTCACTCCGGAAATGGTCCGGGATGCCTTCTTCATGACTGCTCCATGTCGGTAGCAAACGGTCTCAATGGCGACAGTTGAGCGGTGTTGCTGAGTGTTCCGCCTCCGATGTGGTAAAGTGTAACAGAGTGCAGGTATGGCGACAAACAGAGAGGTGTTCAACCGCATCGCTGAAAGCTGGTATCGGGTCAGGCACTGGCCGTTGTTGAGGGAAGAGCTGGAAGAGGTGGCGGCAAGATGGCAACACGGCAGGCTGCTGAACGTCGGGTGTGCCCATGGCCCCGACTTCTTGCCTTTCGGCCGGGGCTTTGAACTCGTGGGAGTGGACTCCTCGCCGGCTATGCTCAGGCATGCTTTGAAGTACGCCGCCAGGCGGCAGCTGCACGCCGATTTGATAGCGGCAGACGCGCAGTGCCTGCCCTTCCCCGGGCATACTTTCGACCGAGCCATCGCGGTCGCCACCTATCACCATATCCGGGGTGATGAGGAGAGGTGCGCGGCGTTCGCAGAGCTAAGACGGGTGTTGAAACCCGGAGCCGAGGCCTTCATCACAGTGTGGAACCATGGACAGCCACGCTTCTGGCTGAAGCCGAAAGAGCAGCGAGTTCCCTGGAGGTTGAAGGACGAGACGGTCTACCGTTACTATCACCTCTTCTCCTATGGCGAGCTGAAGAGGGCCCTGACCGGGGCCGGCTGGCAGATCATCCGGATGCTCCCCGAGAAGTCCTACCGTTTTCCGGTAAGGAGCTTCTCACGCAACATCTGCGTGCTGATGAGGAACCCCTGAACCGGCCGCTGTGTCAGCTGTGTACCGGACGGCCGCGCCGGATCATCTCAGCCGTTCTACGTCGATTGTTGCTTTCTGGCCTTCACCAGCCAGCCCTGGTCGGCATAGCAGGAGCGTACGTCTATGCCTGCAAAACCGGTCTCTCGTAGCATCGCTTCCAGAGTCTCTTCGTCCAGGAAGTGATACTGCTTGTCTCTGGCTCTGTCGATAATGGTCCTGTTTATAACGCTGACCACCAGATCCACGGGAATGAGCAGCACGAATGCCATAGTGTGATACGCCCTCTTGCGCAAGGAAGTGATCTGTTTCAGTGTCCGTATGTGTTCTCTCAGGATTGCCTTCTGTCCGGCGTCCGGCTTGGGGTTGGCGATTATCAGTGCACCCCCCGGCTTCAGGACCCTGTGGAATTCGGCCATAACCCTTCGGGGGTTCTCCAGGGCATAAAGCGCATTGGAGCACACCATCTTGTCGAAGCGGCCATCAGGGAGATCAAGGTCTTTATTCAGATCGGCAACCCGGAGTTCGACATGAGCGAGATTCCTGAGCTTCTTCCGGGCGCGCTTTATCATCCCTTGACTCAGATCGAGACCGGTGACACTTATGCTCGATACCCCGGTCTCACCCATCAACCTCTCTATAAGGTGCCCGGGTCCACAACCGGCATCCAGGACCATGTCACCATCTTTGAGTTCCAGAGCCCTGCTCAGCTGTTCAACAAGTTGCCTGTAGGGAAACAGGTTCCTCAGCGATATGTCGTAGAAGCGCGAGTATAGCTCCCAGAGCAGCATTTTGAGTCACACGTCAGCAGGCCGTGCTATACGCCGGTCTGATCTCTGGATGATTCTTGACCTATCTTGACCTTCTCGGGAAGGCCGGCTTCTATGATGCGGATGAAGGCTTCTGTTAGCTCCGGATCGAACTGAGAGCCGGCGCAGCGGCGCAGTTCCTTGATCACCTTCTCAAGGCACAGGGCGGGGCGGTAAGGACGCGCAGCCGTCATGGCTTCGAAGCTATCGGCCAGCGCCAGGATGCGGGCTTCTATGGAGATCTCCTCGCCTCTTAGCGCTTCAGGATAGCCGCTCCCGTCCCACCTCTCATGATGATGAAGAATGCTGCTGATGCACGGCACCAGGTTCGGCACGTTGCCGACGATGGTCGCCCCCAGCCTGGGATGCGATCTGATGGCTTCCCAATCCTCTTCGCTGAGCTTCCCCTTTTTGTTCAGCACCTTGTCGGGAACGCCGATCTTGCCGATGTCGTGGAGCAGGGCGGCGGTGCTAACCCTGGATACCTCGTCCGGCGATAATCCGATGGCCTCCGCCAGGGCCACGGCGTACGTGTTGACCTTCCTGGAATGCCCGTATGTGTACGGATCTCTAGCTTCCACTGTGGAAACCAGGGCATAGATAGCGCTCAGGCCGTTACGCCTGGCGTGTGTTCCCGAGTCCTCCACCGGCTCGGACAGCATCTTGGAAGGAAGGTAGACCCGGTCACCTCCCGTTCGCTTGGCGAAGTAGAGCGCAGTATCGGCCACGTTAACCAGTTCCCCGGACATCACTCCATCCGAAGGGTAGCCGGCCAGACCGATGCTACAGGTCACAGCTATCTCCTTCTTCTGCATCTCCTCGGCCACCCCCTCCCGGACTCGCTCGGCTACGATCTGGGCATCATCACTAGCTGTGTGTGGGAGGATCACGACAAATTCATCGCCGCCGTAGCGAAATGCCTGGTCGGCGGTTCTGATACACCTCTTGATGACACTGCCTATCTCGTTCAGTAGCAAATCTCCCGAGGGGTGGCCGTATATGTCGTTATACGTCTTGAAGTTATCGAGGTCGAGCAGGATCACGGAGAAAGCATCACCATAGCGGGAATGACGGCTGATCTCCTCCTTGAGCCGTTCTTCAAAATGACGCCGGTTAAACAGCCCCGTAAGCTCGTCGACGCGGGACCTCTGTTCTGCCCGTGCGTAGAGCTGGGAGTTCTCGATGGGCGTGGCGATCTGCATGGCCACCTGCTCCAGGAGCCTTCTCTGCCTGACATCGAATGCGCCGGGTTTGCGGCTGGCGATAACGAGGCTGCCGATACTCTGGTCCTTGATTGTTAGAGGCAGATAGACGATAGAGCGGACACCCTGCTTCAGATGGAACTCCCCGGTCCAGAACCTGCGGTACTGCCCCAGGTCGGGCTCGTACAGGCTTTTCCTCTCTCGACACACCCACTCTGTAGCCGTCCCCCCGAGCGGTATCCTCTCGGCCTTCTGCCAGGGCGACCCCACCGTGCTGGAAAGGGCCAGGACCTGAATCTCGTTTCCCTCGATCAGCGCAATCGTTGCCCAGTCGAAATCCACCACCTCCTTCAGCGCCTCGACGAAACCCTCAAATATACTATCGACGCTCACGCTGGAAGTCACGATCATGGTCAAACGGTTGAGCAGGGTTATCTCCCTGTCCTGTTCCTCCAGCTGCTCATGATAGTACTCCTTCTCCAGGCTTGCCGCCACCCGGCCGGCGATGGACTCAACCAGGTCGATGTCCTCGACGGCGTAGGGCTTTCCGTCTCGCCTCTCGCTTATCGCGAATATAGCAGCCAGATCACCCCGGTGCGTCAAAGGAACCAGCATATGCACCTCTGCCGACTGGATGCCCTGCCTTTCCTCTTCCCAAACGGACTGGAATTCGGGCAGGATGGCGAGATTTCTCGAATGCAAGATCGTATTCTCCCGTCTCAGCCAGTCGATAACAGGACTGTCAGGCGCCAGTCTCAGTTGCTGTATGGGATTCCCGTCTGCCGGGGGGTAGGAGAATCGAGCCACGAAAGCTTCGTCTCCAGACTGTGGGAGCAGCAGACAGGCTCTGCGACAGTCGACCGATTGGGCAAGCAGGGACGTGAACTCGTTGCCGAACACCTTCAGGTCGGGAGCATCGTGTATCCTGGTGATGAACTGAGACAACTGCCTGCGAAACCTGAATTTCGCGCCGACAAACGCTCCCTCCACCCTGGCCTGCCAGAGCGGATAGACCTTGTGGACCAGGAAGGCGATAAACGGAATCCCCGCGGCGAGGGCGATCGCCAGAGCGGCCCCGACGTCGTTCAGTTGTTCGTAACCAAGCCAGAAAAGGAGCGACACCAGGATAACTCCCGTGCCGTAGAGAACTATGTTGATGAAGGCCCGTCTGAACACCACTCCGAAATCCAGGAGACGATGGGCAACGACGGCGTAGGTCAGGATACAGGCGATGCCAAGGTTGCCGATATGGCTGACGGGGTATTCGCCTCCGCGGGGCGTGTAAGAGCTCAGCAGAAAAGCTCCTAGCACTGCAATGGAAGCGATCAGATAGACAATCTGGTTTCGCTCCTCCGGATCAGTTGAAAGCCTGTACCTCTGTATCAGCGAATATATGTCCCTGACGCCCACTGTGGCAAGGAAGAGCAAACCGATAAGGATAATCCAGGGGCCGTAGTTAACTATAACGGTACCCGTGGCAGTCGGCTGGATGCCGGCCGGTATCCGGCCTAACGCCGCCAGCACAACCGTGGCTACCACGAACAGATACGCGAACGGAATCCGGGTCGGCTCCGACCGGTAGAACGACGCCACAAAATAATGAAGTTGCACCGGCATCCAGATGGCAATCGAAAGTACGATTCTGACCTCCAACGTTTTGTCCTGACTCAGCAGGCCCGTCATACTGATTAAGGTGCTGATGCTCCAGGCGACCGCTGCAATGAGGAATATGAAGAAGAGCTTCCGCTTCCTATCCCATGGCCGGTTATAGAGCAGAACGATGAACAGCGGAATATAAGCGATGGCAGCTATCAGGGGAATGAACGCATAGGCACTCATGATATTATCCTTCCGCCTCTAACGTATTATTGACATAAACTCGCAAGCTGTCAAGAGGCGATAAGGTAACCCCCCGGAAGTACGGGGTATTCCCGGGTAGGCGCCTTACCGGCTGGCGAACCTGCCCGTTGTTGCCGACGACTCATAGTGTGAGCAAGGGAAGGCGTGGTCTTAACCCTGCCTTCCCTTGCCGTATAAGGGGGCCCGGAACCTATATTGAGTATGGCGATGTCATTGAGCAGGTAAACGTTCGCTTTCGGTTGCAGGCGCGGCTACCACGACAACCTTTGGAGTTGTCAGTGAAGATAGAGCCTCGTCGGAGGGATTAACCCGCGGCGCATTCAGGCCCGACAGCGTAGCGCCCTCGGTGTGTCGCTGGGCGGCGTAGGCGGCGAAAGCTCCCCGGGGAAGAAAGGTAACCTGTAGCGGGTTAAGCCCGAGCGTGGCTTCCATGTTGCCGACCAGGCTGTAGAAATTGCAGCGATACCTCCTGTCCAGTCTGCGGAGTTGCTCGCGTGCGGCCGCGGCCACGCTTGCCTCGCCGGCAATATAGCCGTCCGCGAGTTCAAGGTAGAGGTGCAAAACCGGCTTATCATCAACGAACTCTTTGCGCGCTACCCAGTCCACCAGTGGGATGCCGGTGTTCTCCACAGCCTCCCCGATAATCCGCTCGGTGATTCGACCGAGACCGGCGATATCGACCAGGTCATCGGCTCTGCCGTGGAATACCATCTGCGGGATATCGATGTCCAGCTTCTCGTTCCGGAGTGACACTAGTCGAATCATGTCTCCGATTCTACATCTGGTCAGCACACCGCCGTGAAGATTGGTGATAACTATCTCGTAGATCTCACCGGCCTTTAACTCGTCCAGCAGGACGGTCTGTGGCCGGTAGGAGTGGTCCAGCTGCCACTTGAACCACTCCCGTTCAGGGATGAACTCAAAGAAGTTAAGGTTGGGAATAAAGGTCATTCCCTCGTAGTCCCAGGTCTGGGTGGCATAAATGCCTCCGTCCACGCCGGCATATAGCTCGAGCGGACTCCTTCCCCACAGTTCCCGCACCCTTTTCCCGAACGCCGCACTGTCAGCCCCGCCACCCAGGGCGACCTTAACCGACCACAAGTCTTTGGGCAACATAGCACGGCCCGCCAGCTTGCTCCTGATCAGTGCTCTGGCCAGCCTGAACGCTGCTTTTGGATGAGATAGCAGGAAACGGGCGTTCACGCTCATGGCTCCGCGGGTCAGCATCTCGCCGGAGTGGACCAGCACAGAGGGCAGGCCGCCAATGGCATCGAGCCCCCGGTAGAGAGCTTCCTGGAAGCCCGCAATGATCTTTTGCTCCAGGGGACTCCCCTTCGCACTCTCGAGTGAACACCCGTTCGCATTAGAGGACAAGAGATCGCATCCAAGCGCCTGCTGCGCCATATATCCCACAATACCCGATCCATAATATCGAGACCCTGTGGGAGAAAACGTCTTCACGTGTTCTTTGGCCAGGAAGTCGCCCCTGGAATCGCAGGATGCGATGAGCGACACTCCACCGGCCACCTTCTCAAACTCACGTAAAGAGCTGTCCGATACGGGCACCGCTTTGATAATATACTCGCCGGCCCTGCCCACGGTGTGGGCCCACATGGCAGGCTTCACCGGCAGCACCTCCTCCCTCTTCTCCACCAGGTCCGGCAGGTAATCGGAGTATGTTGTCAGGGGTACCTGCTCCCGGAACTCCTCCACGGTCTCGGGCATGGCGCCGCCCATCACCCTCCGCCCCAGCTCGCATTGCTTTAGTAACTCCATCTGCTCCCGGAGCAGCCTCTTCTGGATGCTCATGAACTGGTCGAGGCTCAGGTCCAGGAAGCCGCAGCACATCTGCCACAGCTCCTCCTTCCTGCCCTCGCGCATCAGGTCGATCGGCCTTGTCATACCGGCACCTCCGTTCCTGCCTCTCACTGCGAGAAGCCGCAGCTTCACGCAATGGCAATACAGGACGCAATCGTCTGCCAGTATGACAACGGGCGGGGGAATAGGGAAGAGATTATGTTCTAGAAGATAGTTCTATTTGAAGCTGTGAGGAATGTGATTGAGGTGAAGATACAAAGAGGGGAGTCAGGAACCTTTCGCCTTGGCGGAGCCGCCGAGGCTTTGCAGTTTCCGGGACAGTTGCTCGAATTCGTCGTCCCCGGGTTGCTTGCCGAGCTCCAGTCCATAGTTGATGAAGAACTCCAGGAAACTGCGCATCAGCTCTTTGGTCCCTTCCTGAAACTGGTAAAACTCTTCCCGGGTTACTCCAGCCGGTTTCTTGCTCTCTTCCTTCAACTGACTATCGATCAGGAAGTTGAGAAACTCAGGCCGGCTCAGGTCGCCCCGGTTCTCGTCTATCTTTTTCACCAGTTCCGCATCCACTATTAGCATTCTTCTTTCAGCCATGTGCTTCTCCTATCATCGCGCGCTCCTTTTACGTTTTATGTTAAACAGGGGCCGCCTCAGTCTGCTTTAAGGCACCCCTCTATCTCTGGCGATGCACTCGAGGTTCAGGCTCGGTTGCCGTTCTCGAACTCGAGCACTTCCATTATCCCTTTTATGTTCCTGAGTAGCTCTCCCCCTTTCTCCGTCACCTGGTAGGTGACCGAGGGATTCCCCACCTGGACTTTGTTGATGAAACCGTGACTCAACAGGAAACCGAGGTACTTCTGTATCTGGGCGTAGCTCATGTTGGCGCTGTACATGATCTCCGTCTTGCCGGCGCCGTTTTCGCCCACCCTCAGCATGTCGGCTATTATCTCTATATTAGACCTGCGGCGGTTCACTCTGCACCCTCTCCCGTACTTTTGGCCCGGTACCATTATACTACCCCAACATCTGGATTTGTCAAGACCTCCGGGATCTGACAAAGGGGGCAGGCGTTATTGACATGACACTAGGGGCATGGTACGCTAGCATATTGTGGACCGCAGAGACCCGTATTATTCTCCATCACCCCGGACACCAAACAGCCCTGCTCGATAAGGAGGCGAAACAATGTACAGCGCTAACCCTATGCAAGCTGTTGACCTAGCCGATCCCGGACTGATGGTGCTTATCCTGGGTGTAATCCTGGTCATCGTGGGCATAGTAATATCCGGTGTGGTCTATCGGGAGGCCCGTGAGTGGAGGAAACTCATACTGCCCCTGTTTGAGAGGCGCTCCATGGAGGACGATGATGAGGACGAGTTGGACCTACCTGAAGGATCGATCCGCCTCACACCCCGGCAGGCCGACCTGGGCAGGCAGATCTTCGCCAGGGTGTTCAACCATATGGACGTCGCCGGGCTGCTAGGCGGCGGAGCGACGGTCGTTGTGGGCATACTTGTAGTCCTGGTAGGACTCGCGCTCTACGGTTAGCCCTCTCCTCCACCTGTCCTTGGTACCCTTCACGAACTCCGTTCCCCAGATGTGGTCTATTATGGTGCTGACGACGTGGGCTATCAGCATCAGGAAGAAGAGCGCTACCTGCATAAGCCAGCGTATCGGCGGGTTGTAGATGAGCAAGGCGACAACCCAGGCCAGCAACCTTTCCAGGAACAGGCCCACACGTGCCAGGCTCCATAGTGGCGGGTTGTAGATAAGCCAGGCCGCGGCGGCTGCCAGGCCCCTGAAGTAGAACATGAAGACCGCCAGCAGCCAGCGCAGAGGGGGCTGGTAGAAGAACCAGACTATGCCCAGGGGGATGCCAACCAGTATCTTCCAGCCAACGCCGACGACGCGGTAGGACAGATCCCAGAAAGCATTGCGCGAGCGGGGCCAGCCGTAGCGCCACAATCTCACCAGCCATACCACGATGGCCAGCAGGAGCAGGAACAGGGCCAGCAACAGAAGAACCAGGCCGATGACCGTCACTTCGAATCCCGCTATCGGGACTGTGGGAATGGCGATCCCCAGCGCGGGGAGGATATAGCCCAGGAGTATTTCCACCACCACCACCACGATGAACAGGAAGATGATGTTGGCAGGGCGGGCCGCCCACCTTCCCATCCGCTTCAGCCAGGGATAGAGGTGCTTCCACAGGAAGACGACAACTGCCAGTATCGTCAACAGGGATATCAGAAGCAGGGCCAGGGTTAGCGGTATGAGCGCGAGCACCAGCAGGGTGCCCACCAGGAAGATGACCGTTGCTATCGCGAGTAGCCCGGCGCAGGTCATCATGGCCTGACGGTCTCCTCAGCGCGTCGGTAGTACTCCACGCTGCGCTTGTTCATTGTTATGATGGGGTCTGCCCGGCCCTATATCACGAATATCAGGAAGGATGCGAAGCCGGTCAAGCCTGTCACCAGTATGGTGGCGATGCCCATGAACATGGCCAACAGACTGGTCATGGCTGCGGCCATGAGTCCCATGACCGCTGCCAGACCGAGACCGACTAAACAGCCCATGTCGCCTTAGCCTCCTCAGAAAACAGGGAATTCACCTTGTCCTTACTCATTACGCCGCATGCGCCGCGGCCCGGGTCTATATCAGCAGCACCAGGCCTATCAGGCCGGCCAGCGGCGTAACCATGGCCGTTATACAAAGCATGAAGAAGCCCAGCACGGCACTCGTGTAAATGGCGAGGGCGCCCAGGCCCCCCACCAGCACGGCAATCAACGCACAGCCCACCGGGGCCCACCCCCTTTCGCGTATCGAGGCTGCTTGATTCTGCCTTCCCGTTTGACTGGGAGCATTATGTCAACCCCATTCGGTCAGCCTGAGCTTCTCCTCCCGGTAGGCCACGACCATCAGGATGGTTAATATCCCAACTCCGATCAGCACCCAGCCCCAGACCGGCATC
>PWRA01000161.1 GCA_003556385.1 Dehalococcoidia bacterium
TCGCACCTGCTACTCCACCACCCATTCTAAGCTGGGCATTTGCTGCGTTCACAACCGCGGTAATGTCCGCCTGCGCAGCGATATCCCCTTGAACACACTCGATCGTGACACCCGATACAGTCTTGTTCATCACCAACCCTCTGTTCCACTTTGTCTAATGGCTTGTCGAGCAGCCTGAGCCGTTCGAGTGCGCCGCTTAGCCCGCCGATAGCTTGCCATCCTTCGTTTGCCAGTGCCCGCACGGCCTGCACAAGCGTCAACCCGTCAGCCGGTGGCTATCTACCTGCCCTGCCCCTCCCGCCCCTGGGGCTCTCGGCCTCTATGCGGTGCATCACGCCAAATGCTTCTTCGCTCTCGCCAATGGCAAGAGCGCGGCTAATGACTCTTCTTGCCTCCTCCCATCGCTTCAGATCACACAACGCAGCTGCCCTTGACGTCAGTAGAGGTGCATGGGTGGTACCACCATACGCGTCTGTTTCACGAAGAGCCCGCTCAGGCTGCCCCCTGGCTCGTAGTACAGCACAGAGAACGGCCAATGCCGCCTGGCTGCCAGGATCCAACTTGAGGCACTGTCGAGCAAGGCCCTCTGCTCTATGATACTGTAGGGCCGTTCGCGCCTTGCCTGCACGTTGGAGCAGAATGCGGACGTCTGAGATGTTTGCATCCTCTTGTTCCAGCTTCCTGGTCAGAAGCCTGCTCAGCCGCCTCACGATAACCTCAGGTGGTTTGAGGAACTTCTCTGCCTCATACCAACTTTCGCCGGTCCACACGTACTTCTTGCCATCAAGCTCGATATCTACGTTCGGGCTACCTGTCTCGGACTTTCTGACGACGAATGACGACGGGAAGTCGAACTGAGTTTTCGCCTCCTCATAGGCACTGTCAGTGGCCAGGCCATCCCCATATGCAGCCCGCACTGACAGATCATGCGCCCGCTCGTATTCCGGATCCTCTGAATGTCCTCTCCCCCAAAGAAACTGCACATCATGTTGGTCACAGAGTTCAAGCAGGCGCTTCCAAAGATCAGCGTTGAGCAATCTCTCTTTCCCTCGCTTCCAGCCCCTCTGTCGCCACTCGTGCGCCGATCCCTCCGAAACGCCATCAACCAGCAACTGCGAGTCCGAGTAAACGGTAACTGCGCACTTCTCCTTGAGCGCTGCTAAGCCAACAATGACAGCCATCATCTCCATGCGACTACTTGTCGTTAGCCGAAATCCGCCCGACAACTCTCTTCTATGCGTGCCGTATCGCACAACAGATCCATAACCACCAGGGCCAGGATCGCCAATGCATGCTCCATGAGTAGAGATGGCAACCTGCTTGATCTCCGCCATGTCTTCAGTCATTGATCAGCGCTTCCGCCCGACTGGCTATTAACCGGACCGCCCGACGGTGGGCTTCACCCGCGCGGCTGGCGAAGGAGCCTCCGCCCTCGATTCGCCTGTGTTGATTATACACAAGATGGTGACGATGAGGCCATAAGGCGCCCGCACATTGCACCCCAGGCCGCAGAGTACCTGCGTAACGCTCCGGGCCGTTATCCCAGCTTCGTGCGCTCCTTCGCCTACGCCTCTGGCCCTGCCTACGGCTTGCTGCTCGATGAAACCCGACCTGCCTGCCAGGAGGGGCTCACGCCACAAGGCGACCCTGGGGTCGTCCTGCATACCGGGCTATCGGCAACGGCTGAAGGCTCGGGTGCCAATCTATGCAATCCGCTATGATTGGGCTGACCCTGTAGCACAAGGCTACCAAGACTCGTGCCATCGTGTCGGTCAGCAGATGTCCCATCTGAGTCCGCGCAGTGGCCAGGGGCGGTCACCGACAGGGGGGAAGGTCGTATAACTCGAGCGTCTACCAGAGTGCTAGAGGATGGCATCCATTGACAGCACGCGTGGTGCACGCTAGACTGGCCTGGAAACTGGACCCGACGCCGGGGGCTACTCATTCGCGCGACCGAAAATGGTTTGTGACTATGGCCTGAGATCCAACAGGGCCAAGGCAGACGATGGTGCCTGATCGCGGGTTATCAAATCGGGGCGGGGCCGGGTTTTCCACTAACACCGTTTGGGCAGCAGACCATGCGGACCGGAGGACAAACAGGGCCCTGAGTGCGGGCCTGGTCATCAGGAGGAGACGACTATGCAGGGCGATCACTACATGGGATTAGTCGCGGAGTGGTATGACGATTGGTTGAGCGCGCGTCATGACGACATTGACTTCTACTCAAGCTATCTCGCAGGTCTCAAGGGAACCGTGCTCGAGCTGGCCTGCGGTACCGGCCGCATCCTTCTTCCCATTGCCAGGGCTGGAGTGGAGATTCACGGCCTCGATGGCTCCCACGATATGCTGCGCATATTGACGGCGAAGGCGAAAGCAGAGGGCGTGCCCGATATCCAGGTACATCAGCAACCGATGGAGTCATTTGATATCGGCCGGCGATTTGACACCATCTTCGTTGCAAGCGGCTCATTCCAACTGCTCACCGATCCCACGGACATCGTGAGTTCTCTCAGTTGTATCTACCGGCATCTGGAGGACGGCGGCTCGTTCGTCACAGACGTTTTCATCCCCTGGGACGAAATCGCCCAGAAAGGGTCCTCCGTGTACACCGTGACAAGAGACAACTCGAGACCGAACAGGGATCGAAGCATAGTCCAGGAGCGCTTCTCCGTCGATCTCGCGAAGCAGATCGTGTTCGGGACCTACCGTTATGAGTTCTACAGTGATAGGCACCTTGTCTCATGCATCATCAATGATCTGAACATAAGATGGTTCTGGAAAGACGAGTTTGCCAGGCTTCTGAAGGAAGCGGGCTTCGGCAGTGTCCAGTTGCTCACAGATTCCCCTCTGTACGAGGAGAGTTCTTCATTCGTCTTCAAAGCCGTGAAGTAAGCGTCGAGGCATGGAGGCCATCTAACCAGTTGCTGGAGCGGAACCCGCGGGCCGGTCGTTGATCGACCAGTGCGGCATTCTATCGCCGGATGCTGCTGTGGTCAACCGGGGCGGCGGTCTGCGGAAGGGTGATATACTGTGGATAGCAGGCCTGGACCGCTACGACAACAGGTCTGCTGCATACGAGGGTGCGCGATGGGCAACGAAGATTACCTCGACTCTTTGCTCGCGCTGCCGGCGCTGGCGGGTTGGCCCAAGGTCTCGCCAGACGGACGCTGGGTCGCCTGGACATGGCTCA
>PWRA01000159.1 GCA_003556385.1 Dehalococcoidia bacterium
CCATACTGAGGAGGATCGAAGGGCCAGCATGGCCGCCTACTTCCTTCATCCTGAAGCCTGCCAGAGCCGGGTTGAAGTAGGCAGGGTTTCTGACTTCTCCGGTCTCAGTTACAGGGATTCCGTATAGCCCGGCCCTGTCCAGGGCTTCGAAGAATACAGAGGTGGTCCCATCGGCCATCACCAGGCCGGCGTCTAGGGGCGAGGCGAGCCTGAGGAATTCGTGAAGCTCCGCATCATCAACCCTTTGCTCAAACCACTCACCACCAAATACGACGACAACCTCAGGACCGAGGTCCGCGGCTTCGGGGATACCAGGCGAACGGATTACCCGGCCTCCTGCCTCCTCAAGGCGGTCGACCAGTTGGGTGGCAAGGGCGCCATCCCCTATGAGCAGTATGGACAGGTTATCGGCCTGAAGTCCGGAAAGCTGGGTGCTCGTTTCCGGCTGTGATGGTGCCGCGGCGAAATACGTCAGCGCGAGGGCGGCGACAACGAGAATGATCCCCCAATACCGGGCTGGACGCGTCCCGGGCAGCTTCATGATCCCCTCCCTAATATAAGCTAGCAGTGCGAAGACAGTTTGTCAAGTGCGCTTTAGTGACGGAAGCGGCATTTCCAGGGGCTGGGTTGGGCCCGGCAGTCTTGATCTGGCTGAGCAGGGGTGTGAAGACACGATACCGCGATGGTTACAGGCTTCTCCGTTGGATGAAGTACTCCTTATTGACTCTGAACCCGACCTTCTCGTATAACGCCATGGCCTTAGTGGGGTTGTCGTCATCCACGCCCAGCACCGCTCCGGTCATGCCCTTGTCCTTGAGGGTCTGCAGGGCGTGCAGAATGAGCACCGTCCCCACCCCTGCTCTTCGATACGGCTTGAGGACACCGATGACCGTGACCTCTCCGGTCTTCGTGTTCTTCTCTAGGTTGTACTTCTCGTCTATGGTGACGACAACGTAGCCAACGTCCCGGCCGTCGACCGTAGCGAGAAAGAAGTCCCGCTGCTTGAGAGAGGGGGCATTGAGGAGGTGACTCCGTGTCTCCTCCACCGTAAGCGGCCGGAAGTTGAAGTGCTCCCTGAAGCTCTCGTTCCCGAGCCAGTCGAAGAGTATTATGTCGTCTTCCACGTGCAACCGAAGGGGCCTGATGGTCATCTGTGTGCTTGGTGCTATGTCGCGAGGCAGAGCCGCCAGGTCCATCTCCATCTGGCTGGATACCCGAACGCGCTCGAAGCCAAACCTCTCGAAGAGCAGAATGCGGTCTCTCTCCGCGGACGGCGTCCAGGTCTGGGCGGTCGACATGCCGCATGCTTTGAGTTCCTCGAGGCCTGTCTCCACGAGTTGGTCGGCGACGCACCCGCCCCGGACCCCGGGGATGAGGCTGACCCGAATAGCGCCCTGTCCGTCGGTCCTGAACCTGTCGACAAAGGCATGTACTAGACCGACCGGCCGTCCTTCAAGCTCAGGGATGAATCTCCCCTCGAAGTCGAAGCCTGGGTGCTTCTCTTCGGAGCGAAGCTCATCGACGGTGATGGTCCGCCAGTCCTCATCATCTATGTGCGACGCGTTGAGGACGTCGACCCACACGGGCTCATCGCTATCGTGGACAAACCTTCGTATCTGTAACATGGTTCCTTGTCTCCGGATCCCGGTGTCTGCCGGCGCTATTCGGTGCCGACGCCAGCAGGCGCGCGTGTCTGCAGGTTACGTCTTCATCCAGGACTGATGTGGGGTCGCGCAGGGGTGGTCCGCGGTCGCCGGCGGCGCAGATTCTAGCAGGGGCATGGGGTTCTGTCCAACGGCGACCGTGAAACGCGTCAGTGTGTCGGCTCGGCTCGTAGTTGGCGGCCCAGTCCGGCCGTGCTCTGGCAGAAGTATGCTATCATCTCCGAGGCGAGACAGGGCTGCCAGGAGCGGAAAAAGGGGCCCGAGTACAACACAGTATGGTTACGCGTTCAATGCCCTTTCCCGGGCCTCTAAGGGGCAAATCAGAGCATTCCGGGCGTTGGGCCCCGCTGTATAAGCGTACCCGTTTCTCGCCGTGCACTGTAATGCCCCTGAAGAACCTCCGGCCTTTGCCGACCTTCTCTCTCTGCCCGTCTGTCGGCGGGTTATGCTGGTAAGGCAAGCAATCACGATAGTAGGGGCGTAGCATCACCCGGCATTGGCTCCAGGCCTGGCGTGAAGAAGGAGTCGCGGTGTTAGCAGGCGGTGACGGGTCACAGGTTTCTCTGGTAGACGATGTCCTTCCTCTTGACGGTGAAGCCCACCTTCTCATAGACCCCGATGGCTCTGGTCGCGTTGTCGTCGTCTACGCCCAGCAGAGCTCTGGACATTCCCTTGCCTTGGAGGTTCTCGATGGCGTGGAGCGTGAGCGCGGTCCCCACCCCCGCCCTCCGGCATGACTTAAGAACGCCGATGACTGCGACCCAGCCGGCCCTGGTGTTCCTCTCCAGGTTGTACTTGTCGTCGATGCCGACACCGACGTAGCCAACAGCCTCGCCGTCTAGCGCAGCGAAGAAGAACTCGCGCTGTTCGGCGTAGGGGTTGTTCAACAGGCGATGGCGCGTCTCCGCCAGCGTACGCGGCCGGAAGTTGAAGTGCTCGCTGAAGGCTTCGTTATGTAGCCGGTCGAAGAGCTGTATATCATCGTCCACATGCAGCCGAAGGGGCCTGATCGTCACCTCTTTGTTCTCTCCGACATCCCGCTGTATTCCGGCAAGATCCATCTCCATCAGGCTGAACACCCGAACACGTTCGAATCCCAACCCTTCGAATAGCCGTACGTGGTCTTCCTTAGTCGACTCGGTCCCGCCCTGCGCCGTTGTCATTCCCCGGGCCTTCAGTTCCTCGAGGGCGGTCTCGAGGAGCTCTTGCTCGACTCGCCGGCCGCGAAACTCAGGGATGACGCCGAAGCGGATGAAGCCCTGCCCGTCCGTTCGCGCCCTGTCGACGCTGGCATGGACCATGCCTACCGGCCGCCCCTCCAGTTCAGCAACGAACCGGCCTTCGAAGTCGAAGCCCGGACGCTCCTGTTCGAGGAGGAACTCGTCGAGTGTGATCGCCCGCCAGTACTCATCATCCCGGTTGGCTGCGTTCAGCACGTCAACCCATACTGGCTCATCGGTGCCCTGCACTAACCGTCGTATATGTAACATAAGCAGTTGTCTCCCGAGTCTCGGTGTCTGCCGGCGTCCTCCGGTGCCGCAGCGGTCAGGGGCGCGTGCCTGAGATGACTGCTTCAGCCTGGGTGAATGTGGTGTCCCGTAGGGGTGGTCTACGGTTGCCGGCGGGACAGATTCTAGCAGAGACGGTGCACACTGTCCACCTGATCGTCCCCGGAGGCAGACCGGGGCGCAGTCAGGCCTGGAACTCTCCCTTTCGCTTGACCAGGAATATGAGTGCCAGGAAACTCGGAAGGCCGCATATGCCCCAGGCCGGGGCTGACCATAGAAGCCGCTGGGCAAGGGAGGCCGGGTCCTCTCCCGGTATCGTGGGAGCGCGCATGATCAGAACGGTGGACGTAATGGCGACAATCACCAAGAAGATGGCTGCCATCAAAGGCCACCAGTAGACCTTCCTCCTGATTGCACTGATGCCGCCTCCCGCGGTGCCGGCCCCAATGAGGAGAACCACAATGGCCAATGCCGCCCATGAGTGGATGACAATCGGTGACCGGAGTAGAGACCAGAGAAATAGCAGACTGCCAACGGCGCCGGTGGCACCCAGTGCCAGCAAGATGATACCTGCCGCTACTCTCATGATGTGCTCCTGCCGCTTACCCGTGCGACGAAAACACCATATGATAGTCAGAGGGGAATGTCAATGGCCCACTGCGAAGAGTCCACCATTAGAGTCGTGGCAGACTCCTCTGTGTGGGTACACCACCGGAGTTGTCCTCTGGCGAACTGCACCCGATACAAGCCATCGTCCAGGGACAGACGCTCGACGATGGTTACAGATCTCTCTGGTAGGTGAACTCCTTCCTTCTGACCCTGAATCCCACCTTCTCGTATAGCCCCTTGGCTTTGGTCGGGTTGTAGTCGTCCACCCCGATTAACGCCCTGGTCATGCCCTTGCCCTTGAGGTTCTCCAGGGCGTGCAGTATGAGACGTGTCGCCACCCCCTCTCCTCTGTATGGCTTCAGAACGCCAATTGTAATGATCTCGCCGATCCTCGCGTTCTTCTCCCGGTTATAGCTCTCGTCTATGCCGACACCGACGGTGCCAACAGCTTCTTCCTTCAGCATGGCGAAGAAGAATTCCCTCTGTCTCAGGTACGGACTGCTCAGCAGGTAAGCGCGGGTCTCCTCCAGCACGTTAGGACGGTAGTTGAAGTGTTCCTTGAATGTTTCGTTGTCCAGCCGGTCGAAGAGTATTATGTCATCTTCAACATCCAGCCGAAGGGGCCTGATCGTCACCTCTTCGTTCTCCCTTATGCCCTGTCGCATGTCGTCCAGTTCCATGCCCATCAGGCTGAACACGCGGACACGTTCGAAGCCGAACTCCTGGAACAGACGCACGTTATCTTCCCGGGCCGAATCGGTCCATGTCTGTGCGGTTGTCATACCGCGGGCTTTCAGCTCCTCCAGGGCTGTCGCCATGAGTTGTTGTGCGACTTCCCTCCCGCGGAACTCGGGAATGAGATCGAGACGGATGTCGCCCTGCCCGTCTGTCCTGAACTTGTCGACATTGGCATGCGCAACGCCGATGGGCCGGCCATCTAACTCGGCGATGAACCGCCCGTCGGGGTCGAAGCTCAGACGCTTCTGCAGGCTGAGGAACTCGTCGACGGTGATCGCCCGCCAGTACTCATCATCCCGGCTGGCCGCGTTCAGCACATCAACCCATACGGGCTCATCGGTGCTCTGCACAAACCGTCTTATGTGTACCATGATAACCTATCTCCATTATCTCTTTGCCGGGCCCCACTTCGCTGTCTCTGGACTGCTCGCCGCACGCGTGTATGTGACAGACTGAGCGTGGATGAAAGCGGCATGCCTCAGAGGTGGTCTGCGGTTACCGGCGGCGTGAATTCTAGCAGAGGGACGGGATTCCGTCCAGCGGCGGGCGACTCGATGCTATGATGGGCGGATGCGTGTGTCTCAGTCAGTCACCCGGGCCGGGTCAGCGCTTCCGAACCGAGGTGCTGTAGGCGACTACTCTGTACCCGACCTCGGTCTTGCTGTTCTTGCTGGAGGCTTCGTCGCCGAAGTAGAACCTGAGGAGCCGGTTGGCCTCTTCCAGCGAGTCGAATCTGAATGAGGTGTGTATAAGGGTCTGCTCAAAGCCGCGGTCCCGCCACCAGTCCGGGTTGCTGCCCATGCTCTTGCCGGCCAGCCATGAGAACTCATCCTCGCCCGCGTTGTCGACAATGATAAGCTTGCCGCCCTTCTTGACGACGCGGTTAAGCTCGTTGAGCCCCTTATCGATGTCGGGCACGTCTGCAAAGAAGAATGCCCATGTGGCATATGCAGCGTCGAACGTGCTTTCCTCGAAAGGGAGTGCTTGTGCGATGCCCTTGACCCACATCATGGGTACCGTCCTATCGATCATGCCCGCGTCGGGCTCAAGAGCGATGACCTTCCGCGTGGCAGAGCACAGGCGGATGGCGGTGAAGCCGTTGCCGGCGCCGACGTCCAGAACGAGCCCGTCGGGCAACTCTCTGTCCAGGTGCCGGATGACCATGCCGTCCCTGTCCATGCAGCGCCGCTCGATCTCGAACATCTCGGGATGTTCAGACCCGTAGAAGCGGATAATCGGGTTGTCGGGGTCTTTCTGATTCATCATGGACTTTGTTCGGTGTACTCCTTTGGCGCAAACCTGCACAGACCTCTTATCAAGGTGCTCAGGGCCATCTACGTGCCGAAGCTCACCCTCTGGCGATTACGGAGCATCCCTTATTCACGGTGCTAACGCCTGAACAGTCGGTGCCACCATCTTCGTCTAGGGGTCTGCTTAGGGCTCTCAAGCAGCAGCAACCGCTCCTGGAGCCATTCCGCTCTAGCTTTCCAGTAGCCGACTTCCTGGGATAGCTGCTCGATGCGATTGATGAGGGGTTGTGTGGCCATGGTCTCATCAGATGAGGGGTTCATGATCATGGGTAGGTCTTCAATGAGATATGAATCGCCGAACTTGGAAGTAGTCAGCCGGGCTTTGAGTTTGCCGGACTTTATGTAGCGGCGGATCGTGATCGTTGATACGCCCAGAGCCTCTGCGGCTTCTTTGACTGTATAGCCCTGTGTACAGCTCATTACGTAGTATTGTACCATGGTTGTCAAGGGGTGTGCTTAGGGGTCGTGAGGCCGAGGTGCAGTGAACGGTTCGGCTTATCACCGCTGAGCGTTGCTAGGGGCGGTGGTCCGGGAGCCCCGGCCGTGGTGACACGCGCTGGAGAGATGGGCATGTCTGTATTCTGTGAATCCTCGCCGTGGGCGCGTCTATTTAAGGCCGTTCTCTATGCGGCGGGGCCGGCCTGTTGTCGGCTCAGCTATGAGCGGGCTCTGAGAGGCGATTTTTGGCGGGTGTCCGGTGGTTGCTGAGCCTTTATTAGCGGTGAGGGGGCGAATTCGCTCTACGGGCCGTGCGAGGGCCAGCGGAGATCGAATTGTGGAGGGGGCGTGGCTGCATTTGGTTGGTATCCAGTCGGAAGGATCTGCCGGATTTTAACGGTTGGGCGTTTGGTGATTCCGCTGTTATTTGATATGATTCTGACGGCCCGTCGCGGCTGATAGCCGCCGGAAATCGAGAATAGCAGAAACGAGGTGCTCCATGGATAAGATCGATGTACTAAAGCGGTCAGACCTGTTTTATGAACTGGACGACGACCAGTTGAAGCCGGTGGGGGAGTTGGGCAAGGAGGAGGTATTCGATGCAGGGACGACCATCCACAAGCAAGGGATGATGGGAGAGAAGATATATGTTATCGAGGAGGGACTGGTGGGGATCATCCTGGAGGTAGGGCCGATGGCGGAGCGCCAGGTCCAGGCCGCTACCAACTTCGATAGCTTTGGCTGGGTGGCTATGATACCGCCCTATACCTGCACAGCTACGTCCAGGGCCCTGGAGAAAACCACGACGATCGCCTTTGATGGTCGGGACCTGTTGCACCTGTGTAGTGAGCATCCCGAGATAGGCTTCAAGGTCTTGCAGGCGCTGGCCTGTGTCATATCGGGAAGACTACGTCAAGCATATGTCCAGTTGCTAGGCGTTACCGGGGCCGACGGACACTGATCAGCCCCGTAGCTGAGATTCGCCGGGGAGGAGGTATACGATGGAGCAGAGCACACTTAGTTCTATGATGCAGGAGAATAGGGTCTTCCACCCTCCTGCCGAATTGAGTGAAAAGGCAGAGATCAAGAGTCTGGAAGAATACCGAGAGATCTACAAGAGGTCGCTCGATGACCCGGAGGCTTTCTGGGGCGAACTGGCCCGGCAGCTTGACTGGTACGAGAAGTGGGATAAGGTGCTGGTCGAGGACTTCAAGGAAGGCAAGCATGAATGGTTCGTCGGCGGCAAACTCAATGTTGCCCATAACTGCCTGGACAGGCACCTCGGCACCTGGCGGAGGAACAAGGCTGCCCTCGTCTGGGAGGGAGATATCGGCGATTCCAAGACCCTCACCTATCAGCAACTGCACCATCAAGTGTGCAAGTTCGCCAATGTGCTGAAGAAGCACGGGGTCGAGAAGGGAGACCGGGTAACCATTTACCTGCCTATGATCCTGGAGCTACCGATCGCCATGCTTGCCTGCGCCCGGATCGGGGCCATACACAGTGTTGTGTTTGGAGGGTTCAGCGCGGAGGCGCTAAGGGACCGCATCCTGGACTGCGATTCGAGATTCCTTATCTGCGTTGATGGCTACTACCGGGGCGGGCGGATCATCCGTAGCAAGGATAACGCCGATGCTGCCCTGGAAAAATGCCCGGATGTGAAGGACGTGATCGTGGTGCAGCGGGCCGGGATAGTGGTAAACATGGCGCAGGGGCGAGACCGCTGGTGGCATGAAGAAGTGCAGGCTGAAGATATAGAGCCGGTCTGCGAGCCCGAGGTGATGGACTCCGAGGACCCGCTGTTCATTCTGTATACGAGCGGGAGCACCGGAAAACCTAAGGGGGTCCTGCACACCCAGGCGGGCTACCTGCTATTTGCGTATCAGACTTTTAAGTGGGTATTCGACATCAAGGAAGAGGACACGTACTGGTGTACCGCCGACATAGGGTGGGTTACGGGTCACAGCTACATCGTTTATGGCCCGCTGGCCGCTGGCGCGTCGTGCCTCATGTTCGAGGGTGTCCCCAACTATCCTCACCCGGACCGGTTCTGGGACATCGTGGAGAAGTACCGGGTAACCATCTTCTACACCGCCCCGACCGCCCTGCGCGCCATAATGATGGCGGGAGACGAATGGCCCAACAAGCACGACCTGAGCTCAGTCCGCATCCTCGGTTCGGTCGGTGAACCGATCAACCCCGAGGCGTGGATGTGGTATTACAACGTGATCGGGAAGGGCAGATGCCCGATAGTGGATACCTGGTGGCAGACCGAGACCGGAGCCGCCTTGATCTCACCCCTTGCCGCAGCTACTCCTTTGAAACCCGGTTCGGCCACGTTCCCCATCCCGGGGGTCGAGGCGGCGGTGATCAGAGATGACGGGTCGCCGGCTGCTGTGAACGAAGGCGGCAACCTGGTAATCAAGCGGCCGTGGCCGGGATTGATGAGGAGAGTGTACGGCGACCCCGAGAGGTTCAAGAAGACCTACTTCGTCCAGTTCCCCGGCGTCTATACCACGGGAGACGGGGCCAGGGTGGACGAGGACGGCTACTTCTGGCTGCTGGGACGGATCGACGATGTGATCAACGTGTCCGGCCACCGCATCGGTACCGCCGAGGTGGAGAGCGCCCTGGTATCCCACGATAAGGTGGTCGAGGCCGCAGTGGTCGGTATGCCTCACGAGGTCAAGGGACAGGGTATATACGCCTTCGTTACCCTGACGAAGGGTGTGCAGAGATCGGATGAACTCAAGAAAGAGCTGGTCGGCCACGTGCGTACACAGATAGGGCCGATAGCGACGCCCGACAAGATTCAGTTCGCCGACGCATTGCCCAAGACCAGGAGCGGAAAGATCATGAGGAGGATCCTGACCAAGATCAGCAGCGACCGGGTCGATGAGCTCGGCGATGTCTCTACCCTGGCCGATCCGTCGGTGGTCGACGACCTGGTGAGAGAGAGGGAGAGCTGATCCTGTCATGGCCGGGCCGTAGCTGACCTGGGGGTTTCGAGCCGGTGGGCGGTGTCCGGGGGTGGTTGACATAAGTCGACCTTACAGGCGCACCCTTGCCGCGACATCATCCGAGGTCTTGTAGCGCCTGGTCCCAGTGCCTGTTGGCCCCAGCCATATATTCCTCGTCGCTCATGAGTTCTATATGGAGCTGTGCAACCGTCTCCGGGCGCACCTTATCGCTGGCCACCATCTCGTGGCCGGCCTTCCTCAGGGCCTCCCGGAAGTCATTGATCCTCCGGGCGACGGCCGGCTCTTCGTCTTCCACAATGCCGAGGGCCTCGCCGCAGTTGCGATAGATCTCCAGCACGACCCTGTTCGCGCCGCCTCTCTTCACTATCTCGACGAAATGCTCCAGCAACTCGAAATTGTGCCCGCCGGGAAAGCCCGAGTTGAATATGAAGAACTGCCGGGGGAACCGTTTGACCCGACCCTTGTGATAGAAACTACCGTCATCGTTCCTGTGAATGTGGGGCGTGGCCAGTGGTAGAAACCGGTCGGAGAAATTCTTCAGCAACCCGGTCATGTACATGTTATAGACCGGGCCGGCCATCCCCATGTAGTCGGATTCCAGACACAGGTCGATCAGGGCCGGCATGTCGTCCTTGATGGCGCATATTCCCGGGGTCTTGACCCAGCAGGCGAAACAGCCCCGGCAGTACTTGATGTCTTTCTCGATGAGGAACACTTCCTCTGTCTCGGCGCCGGCCTCCCTGGCCCCTTTCATTAGCAGCTCGACCATCAGATGGCTGTTGCTCTTTCGACCCCGCGGGCTACCGTTGAAAACAGTTACTTTCATCTGCGTTCTTCTCCTTCCGGCTCCGGTGGTCCCGGCGTGCTGAAGTCTTCTGCGTGCTTCGTTCGCCGGTTACTGTAGCAGGCCTCTGGCCGGCAGGTCAAAGCGGCGGAGGCCTGTCGTGGCATCGCACATGGGCTTGAGGAATACTTGTCTTGCCGGTGAGCCTCTAGTAGGATTGGTTACTACAGGCATAGGGGGCCCGAATTACGGTTGATGATAATAGGAGGACGACTTGATGATCGAGCAAGAGGTCAATTTCACATCCGGAGCATTTCGACTGGCGGGTACACTGGCGAGGCCCGAGGGGGAAGGGCCGTTCCCCGGGGTCGTGTTGATCCCCGGTTCCGGGCAGGTAGACAGAGACGAGAGCCACAAGAGCCTCCGGCTGAATGTGTTCCCTCAGGTAGCCACACACCTGGCGGAACACGGCTTTGCCACGCTGAGGTACGACAAGCGGGGGGTCGGGGCGAGTGATGGCGATTTCTGGGAGACGGGGTTCTTTGACAATGTTTCGGATGCTTCCTCTGCCCTGGAGTTTCTCAGGACTCAGGAGAGGATCAGCCCCGAGTGGCTGTTTCTGCTGGGTCACAGCGAAGGGGCATTGATCGCAACCAGGCTGGCCGCGCACGGCGCCGATGTGGCCGGCGTTGTCTTGCTCAGCGGTCCGGCGCGGTCGGGCGAGGAAGTGATGCAGTGGCAGGCGCCGCGGGTGATGAAAGGCATGCGGGGGCCGATGAAGTGGCTGATCAAGCTGCTGCGGATCGACGTTATCAGGTCCCAGCAGAAGCAGATCGAGAAGATCAAGCGGTCCTCGAAGGACTGGTATCGGACACAGCTTATTGCGAAGGTAAACGCCAAATGGATGCGGGAGTTCATGGCCTATGATCCATCGGAGGACCTGCCGAAGATCCATGTGCCGGTGCTGGCTATAACCGGATCCAAGGACATTCAGGTCGATCCGCAGGACCTGAGGCGCATGGCGGAGATCGTGCAGGCGGAGTTCGAGTACCACGAGGTGCCGGACGTCTCGCACATTCTAAGAGCCGAACCAGGCGAGCCCAGCGTCAGCAGTTATAAGAAGCAGGCCCGCCAGCCGGTGGATTCGCAGGTCCTGCAAGCGGTTTCGGATTGGCTGACAAGCCGGGTTGCCACTTCCGCCCGGCAGTGCGCATGAGGTAACAGCCTGCACGGATAGGCCGAAGATCCGTGGGCCCTACTCTTCAGCCATCTGCGGACGGGCCCGGGAGCCCAGCAACAGGGATAGCTGCCTGGCATTGACAACGGCTTTGTCCTCATAGCAATTGTTGAACAGAACATGCATCTCGTGAGTCTGTCCGGCAAGCTCTGCGATCTTGCCCGCCCAGGGCTTCAGCTCATCCTCGGAATACAGGTAGTTGAAACGCTCGGCCGGGCCGATGCCCCTCTTCTCCCAGGTCTCGGCGTTCCTGCCGTGGAAGCGCACCAGTCCGATGTCGGAGGTTATCTCGGCCACCGGCGGTACGCTCGACTTGAATCCCTGTGGCTCGTCGACGGAGACGTAGGCCAGGTCGTTGTGTTTGAGGAAATCAAGGGTCCCGGCCCGGTTCTTCTCGTTCAGCCACACGTTGTTCCTGAACTCGATCGCGATGCGGTACTGCGGCAGTTTCTCCTTGCACGTGATGATGTAGTCGAGTTGCTCCGAGCGGGGGAAGAACCAGGGCGGGAACTGGAAGACCACAACGCCGAGCTTGCCCACCGTGTCGAGGGGGAGCAGCGCGCCTTCGAACCTTTGCCACAGATCGTCCAGCAGTTCAGCGGGAAGGTCGCGATAGTACAGGTTCCCTTTCTGCTGTAGTTCCGGTGTCAGTCCTTCCCTGATGTTCCTGGGCAGCGAGTTCAGCGGAGCAGGATGCTGGGTGAACAACCGGAAGGCCTTGATGTTGAACAGGAAGTCGTCCGGCGTACGCTCTGCCCATAAGTAGCCGTTTCTTTCGCTCGGCAGAGCGTAATAGCTGCTATCGACCTCCACGATGTTGAACTGGCTGGCGTAATACTGCAGGCGGGCCTCAGCCGTACGCGCCGAATCGGGGTAGAAGCGCCCCGACTTCAGCAAGGTGGGATCGGTCCATGAACTGGTGCCTACCCGGATTGTCCCCATTTGGTTTCCTCGAACCCACATTGTACCGGGAGGACTGGTCGGGGGGCAATGGGAGGCCCTGCTGAATCGGGAGGGATGAGGGCGGATACGAGAACCGCCCCTACACAGATTTGGTGGTGGTGGTGGGATTCAGTCGTGCTTGCCTGTCATCCTGAGTGGAG
>PWRA01000087.1 GCA_003556385.1 Dehalococcoidia bacterium
CTCCGGAGGTGGCCGGGGACGCCAGCGATGCTCTGGCCCAGCTGATGAGCCAGGCTCAAGCCGCCTATTCGTCATATCTGCAGGCTCAGAACAAGGTAGCGGCCGCGTACCAGGAGCGACAACGCCAGGCCGAAGAGGCCTATGAAGAAGTCCGGGAACAAGCGTCCGCCGCCTGTGCCGAAGCGATAGAAAAGGCCGCGCAAGGACTGGAGAAAGCTGAACAGGAGGCCGAGCAGGAGTACAGGAAAGCCAGGCAGAGGGCAAAAGAAGCTCATAATGCCGCCGTGAGTGAAGCACTCAGAGTGCGCAAGGAGACGGTGGAGAACGCCTGGGAAGACACCAAGGGCAACTCGGAGAGAATGTGGAAGATATTCAAGGGCGATGCGACCACATAGACGGACGACGGAGCATATGACGCCGGGGAGGAGCGAAACGTTTCGCTGCTATGCTTACCGTTGCCGAGTTCTAACGAAAGAGGAGTGAAATAGTCATGAATAACAAGGATGGCGCTGTTACTCTGGGAGAGCGCGAGTTCAAGCGAGTCAAGAACGGCGTGGACGAGGCCGAGGTAGGGGGCTACATCGATGATCTTATCAGAGAGCGAGATGAACTGACCAAGTCCCAGCACCATGTGACGTCTCTAACAAAACTTGCAGAGAACACCATCAAGGAAGCCGACAGGCTGGCCGAACAGATCAAGGCGGACGCCACCGAAAAGGCCAGAGCCGAGGCTGACGCAGTGGTAGAGAAGGCCAGGGAGCAGGCGCAGCAAATGGCGGAACAGAAAGAGGCTGAAATCCTGGGGAGCGCCAGGGGGAAGGCCGATGCCATCCGGGCCGAAGCCGAGAAGGAAGCGGCTGCGCTGGTGGAGAGTGAGCAGAAAAGGATCTGGCAGGAGCTACGCGATGCTGTGAACCAGCATTTCGGCCGGCTGCTACAGGAACTGGACGCCCTCAAGCAGCAGGCGGCAGCGGCACAGGCCGACTTTGAGAACAGGGCATCCCAACCCCCGGTGCAGAGTCGCACCGTGACCGCGGAAGCTGAGCAGGAGAGCACGCCCGCACCCGTCTGCGGCTCTGAACAGGAGGACACCCCTCTCTCGGGCGACAGCGATGAGGAGCCCGATGCTGCAATGCTGCAGTCCGAAGGCGAGGCCGCCGCGGTAACGGGGGACAGGGACAAGGTGCAGGACCAGGCGCCGGATTTGACACAGCCCATCGACCTGACCGAAGGAAGCTTCGACCTCTCCCAGCTGTTCCAGACCGACGAGCCGAAGGAATCCGGCGAGCCCCAACTCGAGGTTGAAATCCTGCCGCCGGTCGACATGACCAGGATCATGGAACTGGTCGCCCACCTCGATCAGCTACCCGAGGTGGCGAACACGGAGATCATACCCCGAATGGACACCCCCTCGATCCTGGTCTTCCTGCGCGAAGAGATGAATTTCATCGACGCCTTGAGCGAAATACCTTTCGTGGCCCATATCGAGGAGGTAGCTAGCCACGCGGATGCCGAAAATGGCGACGAGTCGAAAGGACCGCCCAGAGTCCGCATAGCTCTCTCCGGGAACATACTATCCCACGAGTCGCCGGAGACGAAGTAAACGCCGGTCGTGTGGCGCGGGATAATCACCCCGACCTGATTGAAGGCCGCGGAAGGACAAGCCACGCGTCCGGCTTTCCCGTCTACGTCCTCTAACCCCACAAATTGACAAGTCCTGTGCCATGGCCTATATTCTGTCACGGGCGACTTCGGCGGAAACACACGAGCGGCCGCCGGCAGGTGAAATCGAGGCCGGCAGCCCCCGCTCGACGGGCAGAGACGCAAGATCAGCTATTGAGGGAGAAGAATGCAGTATAGTGACGGGCCGGCATGGAAGGATAAAGGAAAGAGGACGTTTCGACGCTTCTTCCCCCTGTTCCTGGCGCTGTGGATACTCTTGGTGTCGTATCCCAATCCTGTCAATCTGGTCATCAGTATCCACAGGTTCCTGAACCCGGCCGTCGATCCCGGCGCGGTCGAGTTCATGCTGGATACCTTCCCCGACAACGCCGCGGACATAGAGAAGGTGGTCCTGGCGCGGATCCCCTACGGCCTGGACTGGGAGCTCTATGGCATGCCCTGGTACTTCCCCACGGTTGAGGAAGTGCTGGAACGCGGACGGGGAGACTGCAAAGCACGGGCTCTGGTCGTGGTCTCAGTCCTGCAGGCGAAGGGTATCCCCTCCCAGGTGACCTCATCGCCCATGCACGTATGGGCCGACTATGAGGGCAAGCCTGGGAGCGCTATTGAGAACGCCCAGGTCACGTTTTACCAGCACGACCCTGAAACCGGTACAAGATGGTTCCGGGTTCCTGAGATAGACCTGAGCCAGATAATGGGCTCCTGGCGACAGCAACTCTGGACGCCCATGCCCACCAGCCGGCGGGTTCTTCTGATCGCGGGCTTGCTGGCTCTCACAGCAGCCAGGGTGCTTCTGTTCAGGGCCGACCGGCGGAAGAAGGCATCGCCTTCTCAGGGATGACAGCGGCCACTCGGCGCAGGACGCTTCGTGAGGAGCTACGGCGAGTACTGCCGGGCAGAGAAGGCTGAGAGCAGCCCGAAAGCCGGACCGTACCATCGCCCACATCCCAGGCTGTGCCTGGATACCGGGTCGGTGCCAGCTTCGACCCGGGTTCGTCATCTCAAACCCTGTCCCGTACCGGGCTGCATCGTCGGTGGGGCCCGCTCTCGTAATGGATGCGTTGACAAAGGTAAGGTGCTGGGATAGTATCAAGAGGGAGGTGAACAATGAAGAAGGATATGCTTTCAGTATCAGACATTACGCGCCAGGAGACCGAGCAGCTGATAGAGGAGGCCCTGCGGATGACGAAGGAGGGTACGCCACCGCGGCTGGCAGGCAAGACCCTGGCGCTGCTGTTCGAAAAGCCTTCCCTGCGCACCAAGGTCAGCTTCCAGCTGGCAATGCATCAGCTGGGAGGGCACAGCATCTATCTGTCTCCGGAAGAGGTCGGCCTGGGCAAACGGGAGCCGGTGGCCGATGTAGCCCGGGTGCTGAGCCGTTACGTCGACGGCATCACCGCCCGCACCTTCTCCCAGGAGACTTTGCGTATACTGGCCGAGCGCTCTTCTGTGCC
>PWRA01000060.1 GCA_003556385.1 Dehalococcoidia bacterium
CGGCGATTACCGCTTGCAGGTCGCGCTCGCCTGCCAGAAGACCGTCGAGCCCGGCATGCACGTCAGCCAGGTGCCCTTCTTCCCCGCCAACCGCGCCGCCTTTGAGTTCGACGAACTGACAGGCGCGCCCGAAGAGGTCTTCAGGCTCTATCCCGAGCTGTTCCGCTGTGTGGCCTGCAACGCCTGCACCAAGGCCTGCCCCCAGGGGATAGAGGTCATGGACGCCGTCTCGGCTCTGAAGCAGGGCAACGTCGCCGCTGCTGCGGAGACCGCCTTCGAGTGCATCCAGTGCGGACTGTGCACCAGCCGCTGCTTCGGCGAGCTTATGCAATACCACATGTTCCAGCTGGCCCGGCGGATGTATGGCGCCCGCATCGCCCCCCGCGCCCGGCACCTGGCCGCCATGACGGAAGCCATCGCCGGCGGCCGGTATGATGAGTGCCTTGAGGAACTCCGGGGCATGGGCGAGGACGAGCTAAAGAAGCTCTATCAGGAGAGGGAGGTCGAGCCGGTGACCGCCGGCGAGGGCTGGACGCCGGAGGACGAGACCTATCTCTAGTCAGGAGGCCGTATGGGTTACTTAGGATATCCGGATTTCTTTGAGCCGTATCTCAAGAAGGTTGAGGAGACCAGGCCTGCCCGCGTGGAGATGAGGAAGAAGGGCGAGGAGTTCCCCTTCATGTCCCTGGACGAGAGGCAGGAGATACTCAAATATCATCCCGACTACCGGGATGAGGGCCGGCGCGAGATAAAGGCCGGCCCCAGCAAAGGTTACCGGATCGCCCACGAATTCGTCGACCTCCTGGAGGCCCGGAGCAGGGTCGATCCCGACAAGGTCGACCTGATGAGGGCCGACTATGAGACCGACGTCCTGGTCATCGGCGGCGGCGGCGCCGCCACCATCGCCGCCCTCATCGCCGAGGAGAGCGGGGCGCAGGTGCTCATCGCCACCAAGCTGCGCCATGGCGACGCCAACACCATGATGGCCGAGGGCGGCATTCAGGCCGCCACCAAGGCCGCCAAGGACTCGCCCTACTACCACTACCTGGATGTGGTGGGGGGAGGACATTTCAAGAACGATCCTGAGATCGTGTCCGCCTTCGTCAAGCAGGCCCCCGACGCCCTCCGCTGGCTGGAGGAGCTGGGCGTCATGTTCTCCAGGATGCCCGACGGCACGCTGGACGCCATGCACGGCGGCGGGACCTCCCGCAAGAGGATGCACTACTGCGCCGACCTCAGCGGCATGGAGATCATGCGGACGGTGCGGGACGAAGCCCGCAACCGGCCCAACATCAAGGTGCTCGAGTTCTCCCCGGCGGTCGAGCTCATCCTCAACGAGGACGGACGCTGCTCCGGGGCGGTGCTCTACAACATGGAGACAGAGGAATACTTCATCGCCCGGGCGAAGGCCGTCATCCTGGCCACGGGCGGTTCCGGCCGGCTGCACGTCCAGGGCTTCATGACCACCAACCACTACGGCGCTACCGGCGACGGCATCATCATCGGCTACCGGGCGGGTGTGCCCCTGGCCTTTATGCATACCGTCCAGTATCACCCCACCGGCGTCGTCTCCCCCGAGCAGATCGAGGGCTGGCTCATCACCGAGCGCTTCCGGGCTGAGGGTGCCGATGTGGTCAACGTCCACGGCCAGAAATTCGTCAACGAGCGCGAGCCCCGCGACGTTGAGTCCGCCCGCTTCATCAAAGAGTGCGTCGATGGCAACGGCGTTCCCACTCCCACCGGCACGGTCGGGGTGTGGCTCGACTCTCCCGTCATCGACCTGCTCGTCGGCGAAGGGAGGGTGCGCACCGCCTTCGTCGGGAAGTGGAAGGTCTACGACCGCCTGGGCATCGACATATCGAAGGCGCCCATGCTCGTCTACCCCACGCTCCACTACCAGAACGGAGGACTCAAGAACAACGTCGAGTGCGAGACCACAGTGCCCGGGCTCTATGTCGCCGGGGAGGTCACCGGTGGACTGCACGGCGAGAACAGGCTCATGGGCAACTCCCTCATGGATATCGTGGTCTTCGGCCGGGTCGCCGGCAAGAATGCCGCCGAATTCGCCCGTGAGAAGGCCGGGAACGGCAAGCTGACCCTCGACCACGTCCGGAGATATCACAAAGAGCTTGATGATGCGGGGATCGTCACCGACAGGGTGGCCCCCATGCTCTTGCCCGACTACACCACGCCCGAGGTCAGGAAGAGACAGCTCACCCTCACCTACCTCGGCACCATGAGATGAACGCGGCGGTACATCCCCTGCTTGATATTTGTTCCCCTCTCCCTTGAGGGAGAGGGTTAGGGTGAGGGTGCCTTTATCCCCCTCTTAAGGTAAGAGGGGCCAGGGGAGTTATGACCAAGAAACGGCATCCTATTCGCCTCTCCCTCGATGGAGAGGGTTAGCGTGAGGGGGCCCCACCAATAAAACCCGGAGGTAAAACCATGACCGAAGTCAAAAAGCTAACCCTACCCCTGACCGACGAGGTCCTCCAGGGCCTCAAAGCCGGCGACAACCTACTCCTGAGCGGCGTCATCTATGTCGCCCGCGATGCCGCCCACAAAAGGATGGTCGAGGCCCTCGACCATGGGCAGCCCCTCCCCTTTGACATCAGGGGAGCTACCATATACTACATGGGGCCCACGCCCGCCCGCCCCGGCCGCGTCATCGGCTCCGCCGGCCCCACCACCAGCGGCCGCATGGACGCCTACGCTCCCCGCCTCATGGCCGAGGGCATGAAGGGCATGATCGGCAAAGGCCAGCGGTCGCAGGCGGTCAAGGACGCCATGGTCGAATACGGGGCCGTATACCTGGGGGCCATCGGGGGTGCCGGCGCCGTCATCTCCCGCAGCATCAAGAAGTCGGAGGTCGTGGCCTACGAAGAGATCGGCGCCGAAGCCCTCCGCCGCCTCGAGGTCCAGGACTTCCCCGTCACGGTCGTCAACGACATCCACGGCGGCGACCTCTACCACGAAGGCAAAGCCCGCTACCGGGTCAAGACCTCCTGAGCCAGCCGCCCATGTTGCAGTATCAGGCACATTCCATCATAATGTGTGGTAGATGAGGTGATACAGGAGTTACACCATGGCTGGACTGAGAGTCGATATCGACAAC
>PWRA01000045.1 GCA_003556385.1 Dehalococcoidia bacterium
CTCTCCGACGCCAGGTATGGTGCGCAGGTTATCTGAAGGGTGAAGCTCCCGATAGAGCTCTTCGATGCGCAGGTCTAGCGCCTTTGATTCCGCTTCTTCCGCTTCCATCAACCTCAGCTCTCGATCTATCTCGTCCTGGAAGTCAACAAAGAAGTCCTCGTCTAGCATCCCGGCTGCTGCACAGAGTTTCTGCAAGGCCAATACGTTCTGACACGCCCGGTAGACAAGGCGGGTCTCAGTTCTTCCTCCCTTGCTTCCAGGCTTAGCCTGAGCAAGGAAGTGATACAGTGCCTCCTCTCCCGCTCGGACAACTGCAAACGGGTTGATTTGAGAGTGGAGGAATGCTCTGAACTGGGCAGACCAGGGACGAGAGAATGACTGACGGACACCCGGGAGATAGCCATCTACAATAGCCCCGATACGCTTCTTATGGGTCGTTATCTGGTCCTGCAGTCGCTTTCGTTGGCGGGTAAGGCGCTGCAGGGCGTGTACTTGCGCCGGAGCCAGGTAGACCTCATCAAGACGCTCCGAGTCGATGAAAGGCATCTTTGCCAGAGTGAGTGCATCTATACGGTCGCTCTTGACCGGTCCCCTGAGATATCGCCGTAGGGCGGCCACCTTCTGCCCCTTAGCTCTCACTACGCGGCACTCAGGGTGACAAGAGCGTAGATAGGCCGCAACCATTAACCAGGTCAAACCTGCAGGCTCAAACACCACAATAGGGTTGGACCCATCTCGGAAAATGCGCTGCTCCAGGGCAGCCAATCCCTCCGGCGCAGTTTGGAAGCTGAAGGCGTCACACGGCTGCGCCTTCTCGTCCAGGCAATAGACCCTGTGCTGTCCCTTGTGAAGATCAATTCCTACGCTATAGATCATCTAGTCCTCCTTACCTCGTGTTCGGGTTCGGCGGGGTATTGGCCGGATCCCTCTGCCTATTCATGTCTCTTGATACGGGGCAAGCCTATACAGCACTTCCCCAATTTCCTAAAGCAGGCCACCTGAGGACCGGCAGGCAATCAGAACGACGGGGCAGCTATGCTCCCCAGACAATTGTGCACCTCACCGGGACCCGTCAGGCTCATTCTACTCCCTAGAGACTACCTTGATCCTCATCACCTCTAAGCAATATACATGACTCTTGTTTCCTCATGGCGAATTCTACGGCCAACGTGTTAATCAGGCCTGCCACAAACCGGGCATTACGTTGCGGCAATACGCCGTGCTCGAGCTTCCGTGGCGAAGTGTGACTTCCCCTCTATATACAGACTTGACAGACAGCTGAAAGGCGAGTACCTTAATCGCAGATACCGTGTATGGAGGTCTCGCATGGGGCGCGCACTCAGAAATGGGGTAACAGTCTCGCTTTGCGCATTCCGAACGCTTTCGCTGATGAAGTGGGACTTCGGAACGAGATGCCCGTAGAAGTATCCCTGGCAGACGGGACCAGCCTTGCTGAGAGGAGCATGGAGTTCGAGTTCATTGAGTCCCACCAGGGCAAGACCATGGAGGTGTCGATCTATGGCGGCAACCATCATGAGTTAGCCTGCGGTAGAACTGATGACGCCATAGCAGAGGCAGGATATTCGCTTATTACAAAGATCAGGAGGAAGACCAATCATGATCAAACGGATGCCAACCCATTGTGGAGATGAAACCTGCTCTTCTTGTGTCGTTGCAGGTGACTTTATCTTCCTCGCGCATCATGCCGGTGGCTTTGAATCAAGCGACATTGTACATCAGATGAATGCTTGTTTTGAGAAGATGGCAAAGACTTTGGAATCTGCAGGAGCATCACTGGATGATATGGTTCAGATCAATCTGTATTTGAGAGACATTGAAGATTTTCGACCAGCCAGGGATGTCTTCTTCAAGTATTTCAAGAATGGGTTCCCTGCGCGAATGGGCACAACCACGGATTTCGTAGATTCAACTTGCCTTTGTATGCTGGATGGTGTCGCATACAAGAAAGGCATCAGCTCGTAATCGGCGCAGGCCAACACCGGCTCCACTGAACGCTTCGTCTGCGGCTCCGCGCCGGTAATCCAGGCCGTTCGTTTCGAGCTACGAGGCGCTCGCGGCTGTGGGTGTGGAGTGGAGCAGGCAGTGGTTCTGCTGGGCGTGGACGACTGGAATCCCACAGGAGCCATGAAGCTGTACGAGAGAATCGGATCCAGCGTCAAGAAGAAGGACTTCACCTTCGAGAAACAACTGCAGATCGCCCATATTTCCCTGGACTTGATCAGCAGAGCTAAGAGCGTTCTCATCGGTAGGCCATTTCTGGGGATGTCATATCGAACGCAACTAGCCGAGACAGCCGCCAAGCACAGCAGGCGATCACATAGGACTCGGGATTGTGCAGCAGACATGCCCATTAGGCCTTGACGGGACAAATCAGACGGAGTATCTTGTAACTCCCTACCAGTGGCGGCATATGATCTGCCCACAAGTGGCGGATTCCGAGTGCCCGCTGACAACAGGAGCGCGGGTCTTTGGCAATGGGCGGCTGTATCTCTAAGGTTTCCCGTCGTTGGTTGTTTCGAGCCGAAGGGATTCCCCGGCGAACCCTGCAGCGGAATAAGGTCAAGGAGGCTGTTAACGTTGATCAAAAAAATTGAAGAAGGGCTTGAGTGCGGTTACGAGTTCGAGCCCGCTGATAAGAACAGGTGCTGCAGGAACTGCAGAAAATACCAGCCGGTGGATGAAACCAGGGGTATATGCTATGAGTATGAGGTCGTTCCATACGGCGGATGCAAGTATTTTGAGCCAAAATCATGAGTAGTTCTGATCATTGCCATACTGTTGGCAGCGATGCTTTGTTACAATGAGTGCAAGGTGAGCCTGATGAAGCTTCAGAGATTACTCCTAACACTATTCTACCTGCAAGACCGTGAATGGGTAGGAATCTCGGAACTGACCGAGCTCCTGGAGGTGTCCAGGAGGACGATCTACAGAGACATCGATGAGCTCAGGACTGCGGGCGCTGACATTGAGGCCAGACCAGGTGCGGCCGGTGGTTTCCGCCTGTCCAGAGATTTTCGACTGGAGAAGATCATCTTCAGCAACCAGGAACTCATGTCCATAGTCTTTTCCACGA
>PWRA01000118.1 GCA_003556385.1 Dehalococcoidia bacterium
CAGGCCGCAAGCAGGGGCGCGCCCAGGATAAGGGCCGCCGGCGCTTTCACGGCAACTCGAGCGGTCAATCGGGTTCGTTCAGTCCGCGTCCGTATCGAGGATCGCAGCGCGGAAGCTGATTACAGTCGATAGCGGCAACAGCCACAGTTTGACCCGCGAAGAGATCTACGGCGATGACGGTAACAGTTGTAAGACTCCGGGATGACTGCGCAGTTTGACACGCTAAAATGGTAGCATTATGCTATCAGTATGAAATCGCTACACATCCGCGATCTTGACGAAGGTGTATTGCAGAGATTGCGCAAACGAGCGAAACACCATCATCGGTCGCTCCAAGGCGAGCTGCGGGCAATTCTCGAAGACGCAGCGCGCTACGCCCCCGAAGACGAAACGCTCGACGACCTCGAGCTGATTACAGTCGATACCGGCAACAGCCACAGTTTGACCCGCGAAGAGATCTACGGCGATGACGGCCGGTGAATCACTCCTGGTGGACACCAACGTACTTCTGTCTGCAACCGATCGCTCCCGGACCGAACATGCTCGTGCGCGTCAGTTGTTTGGGCGCTGCCGTAACGCGGGAGTTCACCCTACGTGGTGCGGGCAGATTATGCGTGAGTACCTGGTTGTCGCCACACGACCGATCAACGCCAACGGACTCGGGCTTGCGCTCACTGACGCGCTTGAAAACGTCAGGCGGCTACAGCGTAACATGGTTTTGCTACACGAGACCGAACAGGTTGCGTTAACACTTCTGAAGCTGGTGCAAGAGTCCGGAGTAACTGGTAAACGTATCCATGACGCCAACCTCGCAGCCGTAGCCCAAACGCACGGGGTTCCCGCGATCGTTACGCTTGATGCCGGCGGCTTTGCAGCATACGGTGCTGTCAGAGCGCTGAATCTCGAGCAGCTGTGGGCCGAAACCGTCCCGTGAGAGAGGCTGATCGTTCAGGGAAGGTACCTCTCGATCTCTAATGCGCCGTGAAATACGCCCAAAATATCAATAGTTGACAATGATCTCACAAGGTAGGCTATCCTATAGTGTCCGATTTCGGGAAAACGCCGCAACACTTGTGCCTTTTCGTAAATTCCGTGCACGACCTCTTGGGCCGCGGTAGGGTTGTCGGCAGCGATGTGATCATAGATATCGCGAAGCTAACGATGCGCCTCCTCAGTCCATCTTATTTCTGCCATGATCGAAGGCGATGTTCCACATCCTCATTCGATATTACGCGGCCGGCACGAGAGTCTTCGAGACCACCCTCAACCATGCGTTCGAAAGCGAGTTCCCGCATAATGTCTTCATAGCTCGCATCTTCCGGTTGTGAGCGAATTACCTCTGCCATGCGTTCCTTCACGTTCGACATATTGCACCCCATCTAACCCCGTCTAATACGAGAATAATAGAAAAGCTCACCGGGGGCAATCTTCTTTTGGTACCGCTCTGCCCCCGTCGGCTGACGCGCGGCCGCCGTCTTCCTACAAACTACGTTCCGGCGGCCGCAGTACATGCAGGCGCCGAGCTCATTGTACGCGATACACCTTCCCAAGCATCGGTAGATGGATGAGCGTTGCAATTACCGGCCCGGCGCCGACGGCCTCGAGTGCGTCGCGATAGAGCCGAAGCTGCGGCGCAAAGCCGGCGACACGCCGGGCGGCGTCTGAGCCTGCGAAGCTCTTGTGGTCGAGGATCACGCAGCCCTCGGCGGTTTCCACAAGCAGGTCTACCCAGCCCTCGGCACGGCTGCCGTTCTCGAGGCGCAACGAGATCGGCCATTCGCGGTGCAGTTGCGTAACCTCGAAGCTCGAAGAGAGGAACTCGGTGAGTCTACGGTAGGTGAGGACGACGTTCGGCGCGGCCACCGCATGAGCGAGGCCGTAGGCCTCGAGGAGTCGCTCCGTGGTCCGGAGCAGCCGGTCCTCTGAGATCCCGGGGTACGCGGCGGCGTATACTGCGTGCAGCGCGTTTCCGAGCGCGGTTTCGTCCGCGCCGCCGCTGCCGGAGCCGGCGCTGCTGGGGCGGTCTCTAGTGGGACCGCCAGCGCTGCCGGAATCGGCGGAGCCGCCCGCAAGAGGAATGCGCTCGCCGAGGTCGGCAAACAGGGTGACGCTCGGTGCCTGGGAGACCGGCTTATCCGGGGCGGCGGGTGTGCCCGGTGCGTCCGGCGTTTGAGGGGCGGCGCTCCCGTCGGGGGCGTCTGCTGCAGGCTCGTGAAGGATGAGCGAGCTCGGGGCCAGACGGGCAGGGGGGTAGTCGACCGGCGCCTCGGCGGCGGGCGGGCGATAGCCGGTGGGCGCGGCTTCGGTCGGCGGGCCTTCGGCCGGTGGGCTTTCGGCTATCTGGCCTGCATGGTCAGGACTAAGGACGCGGGTGAGGGTCTCGAAGGCCTGGGTACCGGCGCGCAGAATGGCCGGCTCTCCTTCGGCCGAGGATTGCACGGGGGTGGCCCACCGGATCACGGGATTGCCGTCGGCGTCGGTGAGTTCTTCTACCCAGTCGGCTTCAACCTTCGCAGAGTCGCCCTTCACCTTCCTACGCGCGGTGAGCACGAGCTCCTCGCGAGCTCTGGTGACGCCCACGTAGAGCAGCCGGAGCGACTCATCGCGCGAGCGCTCCACCGCCTCGCGGTGCTGCGGCGAGGCCGCGATTGCATCGCTCAGCTCGTCGATCTTCTCTTGCCGTCCGAACGGCCAGGGCCAGTAGCGAACTGAGCGACCGGCGAGCGGATCGTCGAGGTTTAGTGGAGCCTCGGACTCTATGGAGGAGCCGAACGCGGTGCGGCTGCCGCTGCGCGTGCCGCTGTTAAGGTCGGTGAGCACCACTACCCTCCACTCGAGGCCCTTGGCGCCGTGGTAGGTGAGCACCTGCACGGTGCGGTCGCCGGTGCCGGTGGCCTGCTCGGGTGTCTGCTCCCCGAGGTGCCGGATGAAGCCGAGGACGGTTGCCGCGCTGCGGCGTGCGTCGCAGGAGGCGAGATACTGCGCGCAGGCGCCGCGGAGCGCGTCGAGGTTGGCTCTGCGCCGCGCGCTTCGGGGCCATGCCGCAACCACACGCGGGAGGTTCAGGAGCGCTATTACCTGCTCGAG
>PWRA01000123.1 GCA_003556385.1 Dehalococcoidia bacterium
AGGACCGCCTCGCCGTTGTCGTCCAGTATCCTTATGCCGCAAATCGGCTTACCGACGGTGCCCAGCCTGCGGTTCCTGGAAGTGCTGATGGAGACGGCCGACACCTCGGTGAGGCCGTACACCTCGTAGAGCGCCACCGCTAACTTGTCCTCCAGGGCCTTCATTAGCTCCGGGAACGACTTTGCTCCCGCGGTAACAGCTATCCGCAGCGAACTCAGGTCATATCCACGCAGCACTTCGCTCCGCACTATGGCCAGAGAGTTGTACATGGCCGGCACCCCGAACATGATGGTGCCCCCTTCCTTCTCCACGGCATCCAGCACAGCCCTGGGAGTGAACTCGGGGACCAGCACGACCGTGGAGCCGGTGATGATCGAGCCCAGCAGTACCTCACAGAGACCGAAAAGATGCGAGAAGCGCACGAGGTCAATGATCACATCCTTCGCCCTGCGCTGTATGCCCGCCGAGACTATGGGCGGGGTGCCCATGAGTGAACCATGCGTATGGACCACGCCCTTCTGCCTCCCTACCACCCCCGACGTATATATAATGGTAGCTACATCATCATCGGTGACATCGGTTTCCGGGGGCGCCGAAGAGCCCTCCACCACCATCCGGGCGTACATATCCGAGTCGACCTCCACCACCTGCTTCAGAGAAGGAATGTTCGACAGCACCGAGGAGAACGACTCGGAGAACGCCTTCTCTGTGATCAAGATCCGGGCATCGGAGTTTCGCAACAGAGAATCGAGTTCCGGCACTTTAAGCGCCGGGTTGAGCAGCACGGCCACCCCACCACCCTTGACCACGCCGAAATAGTTGACTACCCACTCAGGGCTATGGGGCAGCAGGACGCCTACATGGTCACCCTTCGTCATCCCCAACCGCTGCAGAGCATCGGCCACCCTGTTGGCGGCCTCGTCCAGCGCCCCATAGGTAATCCGGCGGGCGCCCAGGACGAGGGCATCCTTCTGCGGCATCCTGGCAGCGGTATCCTCGAGGGTCTGCCGGACCGTCACCTCTGCCTCCAGAGGATTATGGCGGTGGGATGACTCATCGAATCACAGCGCGCTGCCGCCGGCTGTTTGCGGTGGGGTGTTGGTTCGCAGGCTGCAACCATCATGCTCGGCTTGAAACGGGCATAGCAGGACAGGTCCCCGGCAACGTCATGCCCTCCGCGGTTGCTGCTGCGGTGGAGGCGGTTGTTGCGGCATTTGCTGTTGCTGGGCCTGAATGGCGATTACCTCGCTTCCGGCGTCGAATAGCTCCGACTTGATCTCGTGTACCAGTCCCCATGACTGTGCCTGTTCCGGATTCAAAACCACACGTTCAACCATGGCATCGGTGATCTCTTCGGTGCTCTTCCCGGTATTGGCGGCGATCACCCTGCCGATGTTCTCCACGTCGATCCTCAGTCCGCTCAGCCTCTCCTCGAGCAGCTTCTCATCCAGATTCTGCTCACCTCGGAACTGGACGTTGACGCCGTGAAACAGGAACCTGGCCTGGGGCACCGATAGTCTCTTAGAGCCGGCGCAGTAGACAACTATGCCTATGGAGTCAACGCTACCGAAGTTATGCGTCGTTATGGACACTGGAAGGCCCTTCAGATAATTGTAGGCGCTCAGACCGTGCACCACGGAGCCGCCCGGCGAAGAGACGAGAATGGTGAATTCCCGCGCTCCTTGCTTCATCTTCTGGTCCACGGCATTCATCAGCGCATTGACGGTAGCATCCATCACCGGGGCGAAGAACCTGATCACAATCGGCTTCATGGCCCCGATTGTAACAAAGATGAAACCATTAAGGAAGAGCACTAATCGCCGGCGTGCGCTTTTGTTATACTATAGCCTTCATGAACGAAGGCAAACGGGTCGGGCAGAGGATAGAGGAACTGCGGGACGCCATCAACTACCATAATCACCGCTACTACGTACTGGACAGCCCCGAGATCAGCGACGCCGAATACGACGAGTTGATGAGGGAGCTCCAACAACTCGAGGCCGAGCATCCTGAGCTTATCACTCCCGATTCGCCGACCCAGAGGGTAGGAGCGCCTCCTGTGGAGGCGTTCGGCGTAATAGAGCATCCCCGACCACTGCTGAGCCTGGCCAACGCCTTCTCCTATGAGGAGCTCACAGCATGGCACAAGAGGGCAGCCGCCATTCTGGGCAGGAGCGAGTTCGACCTCGTCTGCGAGCCCAAGACCGACGGGCTGGCAGTAGCGCTGACCTACCGCGACCGGTTGCTTGCGACGGGCGCCACCCGCGGCGACGGCTACCGCGGGGAAGACATCACACGGAACCTCAAGACCATAAGGAGTGTACCCCTGTCGGTGCCTGAGGAGGCGCCGCCACGGTTTGAGGTCAGGGGCGAGGTCTATCTTCCCAGGGCACGCTTCAAGAAGCTCAATGAAGAAAGGGCCAGGGACGGGTTGCCGCCCTTCGCCAATCCGAGAAATGCCGCCGCCGGCTCGGTGAGGCAGCTCGATCCCAATATCACCGCCCGAAGGCCCCTGGACGTCTTTATCTACGGCCTTGGCTGGGCGGAGGAGAGGAGGATGCCCGATACCCACTGGGACATCATGCAGTACCTTAAGTCGCTGGGCTTCAAGGTCAACCCCGATATCGCTCTCTGCCACACCCTTGACGAGGCCAGACAATACTATGAACGCTGGCTCGGGGGTCGGGAAGACGCCGCGTACGAAGCCGACGGCATCGTGATAAAGGTCAACTCCATCGCGCTTCAGGACGAACTGGGTACAGTGGCGCACGAGCCGCGATGGGCTATTGCCTACAAGTTCCCGGCGGTCCAGGGCACCACCCGCCTTGTCGACATCGGCATAAACGTGGGCAGGACGGGAAGCCTCAACCCCTACGCCATCCTGGAGCCGGTCAAGGTGGGTGGTGTGGTCATCAGCCAGGCGGCGCTGCACAATGAAGACGATATCCGCCGCAAAGATATCAGGATCGGAGACTGGGTCACCGTGCAGCGGGCGGGCGAGGTCATACCTGAGATCGTGGGGCCCGTGGTCAGCCGCCGTACAGGCAACGAGAGAGTCTTCACCATGCCCGCCCATTGTCC
>PWRA01000076.1 GCA_003556385.1 Dehalococcoidia bacterium
ATCAACCCGACGTACAGATCTCAGTTTTCGGTTGCCGACGGCGATGATTCCCTGATGCTAGTCCGGAGCGGAGAGCCCGAAACACCGGACGCTACAGTTCTCGAGAATCCACGGTCTGGTCGGTCCTGCCACCTGTCCCCTCCACCAGGAGATGTGCTTCAGCCGCGTGAAACGAACTCCGAACCAGGGGGCCCGAAGCCACATAGCGGAAGCCCATCCGCCTGCCTATAGTCTCGTACTCTGCGAACTCTCCGGGATGGACGAACCTGGCTACACTGTGATGCCCCAGTGAAGGCTGCAGATACTGACCGATGGTGAGCAGGTCGCAGCCAGCCCGCCTGAGGTCCGTCATTACATCAACGATCTCCCCCTTAGTCTCACCCAATCCCACCATGATCCCGGACTTGGTCAGAAGCCCCGGGTTGAGTAGCCTTGCCTGCCTGAGCACCTCGAGCGAGCGTCGGTACTCCGCCTGTGGGCGGACCTCGGGGTAAAGGCGGGGGACCGTTTCCACGTTGTGATTGAGAACAGCCAGCGAGGTATCTGTCACAGTCCGCAGGGCAGAAACGGAGCCTCGTAAATCAGGGATGAGCGCTTCGACCATGATGCCGGAGCCGTATTCGTGGATAGCCTCGACCGTGCGGGCGAAGTGGGAAGCACCGCCATCGGGCAGGTCATCCCTGGTGACAGATGTAATGACAACATACCTGAGGTCCAGTTCAGCCACCGCCGCCACGATATTATGCGGCTCGTGCGGGTCGGGTGCGCGGGGGCGGCCGCTCTCAACGGCGCAGAAAAAGCAATCCCGGGTGCAGACATTACCCAGTATCATGAAGGTGGCGGTGCCTTCAGCAAAGCATTCCTGCCGGTTGGGACAGCGGGCGCTTTCGCAGACTGTGTGCAGCCTGAACCGGCGCGTGAGCTTTCTCATGCTGGACAGGGTGTCGGTCTCGAACGGGCTCAGCTTCAGCCACTCAGGCCGTCTGGCATAGGCAGGCATTTTTCATCTCCCTGTTCGATTTTCACGCCGAACACCGCAGAGAAGGCATCGAGCAGGGGCCCAATAACAGCCTCGACCTCCACCGGACGTCCCAACACCTTGGCAAGCGAGGTCATCACTTTGCCCTTGAGGCCACAGGCGTTAATGTACTCGAAATGGCGCATATCAGGATTCACATTCAGGGCAAAGCCGTGCATGGTGATACCGCGGCTAATATGTATGCCCAAGGAGCAAATCTTCTCTCCGTCCACCCACACACCGGGATTGTCGGCGTCACGATACCCGCGGATACCAAAATGAAGCAGTAGCTTTATGATGGTTTCCTCCAGTTTCCCGATGTACTCACGAACAGTCAGTCCGTTCTCTCTGAGACTGAGAACCGGATACCCCACCAGCTGTCCGGGACCGTGATAGGTTATGCCACCCCCTCGATTGGCATGGAGGACGACTATCCCCTCCCTGGTCAACACCTCCGCAGGAACGGTGATATCGTTTTCTCCCTTGAACCGTCCGACAGTAAATATCGGAGGATGCTGAAGCAGTAGAAGCAGATCATGGATGATGCCGTCGGCCCTGGCCGCCTTCGATGCCTCCTGCACCTTCAGCGCCAGGTCGTACGGCACGCGTCCCAGGTAATGGGCGATACATGCCTTTCCGGATGCCAGGGTACGCCTCCCGGGAAAGCCGGAAGAGCCTGACCTCTTCTCGATCTGGGTGTCCATCAGCAAAACCTCATGTCCTTCCAAAGTGGATCGCGCCTTCCATCTGCCCCATCGCAGCCTCGAGCACTGCCTCCGCCAACGTGGGATGGGCATGTATGGTATGGGCAACATCCCTGGCCGTCGCCCCCATTTGCACGGCAAGCGTCCCCTCCGCGATCAGATCATCGGCATGCGGGCCCATGATGTGCAGACCCAGAACCGTCCCGGTGTCCGCGTGACAGATCATCTTGACCATGCCGGCAGTCTCATCCATAGCGACGGCGCGGCCACAGGCCAGGAAAGGGAACTTGCTGACTTTGTGAGGAATCCCACCATCCTTCGCATCCTTCTCTGTGATACCGACGCCGGCCAGGGGAGGAAAGGTGTATACACACGCAGGTACAGCCCGGTAGTCGGCCTGGCGACGGCGGTCCAGCGCATTCTCAACAGCTATCTCACCCTCGTATGACGCCACGTGGGCAAGCATATGCTGGCCCAGTACATCACCGATGGCATAAACACCACCTACGGTCGTCTCCAGGTGTTCGTTCACCTCAATAGCTCCATCATCCGTCTTAACACCGAGGTCGGACAGGCCGAGGCCCTCGGTGTAGGGCCGCCGACCGGTAGCCATCAGGACCGCCTCTCCTTCAACCCCGCGCTCGCCCTCATCAGTATCCCAGACCACCCTGAGATTGGCTCCTTCCTTCCGTATCGCCTTAACCGCAGCTCCGATTATAACCTCGATGCCCTGCCTGGACAAGGTCTGCGCGAAACGTCGGCCGATCTCCTCGTCGATCGGCTCCAGCAGAAGCGGACGCCTCTTCACGATTGTGACCTTTGTGCCCAGTGCGCGGAAAATGCTTGCGAACTCCACCCCCACGTGGCTGCCGCCGATGACCACGAGACTCTCGGGGAGCTTCTCCAACTCAAGGATGTCATCGGTGGTGAGCACACCCGGAAGGTCCAGACCATCGATAGGAAGCAGGATCGACTCAGAGCCCGTAGCTATTATGATCCGTCTGGCTGCTATCTCCGTATCATCCACTCTGACCAGGTGTGGCGATGCGACGCGACCTAGTCCCCGGTGTACGCTTACCTTGTTCGCCTTCATCAACTGCTCGACACCGGACACGAGCTTATCAACCACCCCTCTCTTGCGGGCCATGATCCGGGACAGATCGGCGCTGACGCCGTCGATCTCTATCCCGAAGTCGGCAGCCCGTTTCGCCTCCGAGAAGACCTCCGCGCTGCGGACAAGGGCTTTGGTCGGAATACAGCCGCGGTTGAGACAGGTCCCGCCCAGCCTGTCTTTCTCGATCACGGCTACGGTAGCCCCCAGGTGGGCGGCGTG
>PWRA01000117.1 GCA_003556385.1 Dehalococcoidia bacterium
GCTGGAAGCCGATAGCAGGGTCGATAGTGCACCGAAATATCTTCTCCGGGCTCGATTGAGCCACTTCTTCGATTTCCACTCCACCGGCTTGACTGGCTATCATCAGTGGCAGACGGCTGATGCTATCAACCAGTATACTAAGGTAGAGCTCCCTCGTTACATCGCTTGCCTTCTCCACCAGAACCTTGCTTACTGGCGCGCCATCCGACCCCGTTTGAGGGGTAACCAGTCTCGATCCTATAAGGTCGCTCGCTGCCTTCTCGGCATCTGCGGCGCTCTCAACCAGCCTTATGCCGCCTGCCTTGCCTCTTCCGCCTGCATAGACCTGCGCCTTGACTACCACGGGGCCATCGATGTCAGCCGCTATCCTTCGGGCTTCGTCAGGGCTAGAGGCCGCCCTCCCCTGAGGGATCGGGATGCCGTGTTCAGCCAGGAGCGCCTTGGCCTGGTATTCGTGGACCTTCACATCGCCTCCTTTCGCCTCTGATCGGTCCGGACTGATGCTGGTTCACTAAAGGGGATCGAATGTATTTCGAGCTTGAGGCCTATTGTAGCTGCTTCGTTCATAAAGCACAATCGTCTGATGAGCCAGACGACTACAACGGCTGTGTGTCACATGGCGGAGTCGCCATTCTCCCGGTGGCGGAGGGGGTGGGATTCGAACCCACGCTCCGATGGAATCGGAGAGCGGTTTTCAAGACCGCCGCCATAAGCCGCTCGGCCACCCCTCCCGTAACCAGATTGTAGTTCGGGTGGCGTATTATGTCAATCTACCGATCCGGACTGAAAGTATTCTTGGTCAGGATCACACAGCCCTACCAGGTCTACACCGCGGGATGTCCGGACGGCATCCCACCGGTCACAGATAATTATATGGCTGTGGAGGCCTGTTGTAAAGGCAACTGGTCGGGCGCGTAGGGCGGATCGGAGGACGCCGGTGCGAGACAGACTTCGCTTATGTCGGTCCTGGTCGTTATGGTAGACTTGGCGGGTCAACCGGGGAGCACTCTGCTTAGAGGAAGGAGAGTTCAGAGATGGCTACAGTGGAGTTCAGTAGGCTTTTTGAGCCGATCAACATAGGCGGGATGCCGATAAAGAACCGCATAGTGATGCCGCCTATAGGGACAAACTATGCCGAGGACGGGGGCGCTATCGGCCAGCGGGCGATTGATTATTACGAGGCCAGGGCTAGGGGTGGGGTGGGGCTGATCATCGTTGAGGGTAGCGCTCCGAGTATGCAATCGACCATGCCTCACCAGGCATCCCTCGGAGACGACAAGCTGATACCGGGCTGGCGCAAGCTCACGGCTGCCATTCACAAGTATGATGCCAGGGTAGCCATTCAGATAATGCACTCCACCATGGAGCACCGGGACCGAAAGATAGTACAGGTCGCTCCCTCGCCTGTTGTCGTGCCCGCCAGGTTCACGGGCCGCCCGGGATCGCCCCCGGTCGAACTGACCGGCGAGGAGATCGGTGAGCGAGTCGTGTGGTTTGCCTCCGCAGCCCGACGGGCCAGAGAGGCGGGGTTTGACGGGGTGGAGGTACACGGTGCCCATCAGTATCTGGTGGCCGCATTTCTTTCTTCGGCGACCAACCGCCGACAAGACCGGTACGGCGGCCCGATCAAGAACAAGGCCAGATTCGTCGTAGAGATACTGCATTCTATCAGGCAGGAAGCAGGCCCCGATTTTCCCGTCTGGGTCAGGCTCAATGGCCGGGAGTGGGGGGTTGAGGACGGAATCACGATCGAGGAGACCCGGGAGGTAATACCGCTACTGGTGGAGGCCGGCGCACAAGCGATCCACGTATCCGGTTATGGTGCCGGCCGCTTCATAACCACCGCTCCGATTGCCGACACGCCGGGCGCTTTGGTGCCCCTGGCTGAAGAGGTCAAGAAGGTGACTGATGTGCCGGTCATTGGCGTGGGACGGCTCGACTTCGAACTGGGCGAGGAGTTTCTGGAGGCAGGCAAGGCCGACCTCATAGCCATAGGCAGGCGCCTTATGACAGAACCGTGCTTAACCCGTAAGATGTCGGAACGGCGGTTCGACGAGGTTAGGCCGTGCATAGGCTGCATGGAATGCATCGAGCGGCTTCTTTTCGCCCAGTGGGGCGAGGGCGTGATCTGCGTCGTTAATCCAATGCTGGGCAGAGAGAATGAGTGCCGGATCGAGCCCGCGGCAGAGGCCAAGAATGTGGTGGTTGTTGGTGGCGGTCCCGCAGGTCTGCAGGCAGCTATTGTGGCGGCACATAGAGGACACAGGGTGACCCTGTTTGAAAGGGAGTTGAAGCTTGGTGGTCGACTCAATATAGCTGCGCGACCTCCCTTCAAGGGCGACATCCTGCCGTGGATAGATTACCTGACCCGTGAGACCGCGAGAGCCGGCGTGGCGGTCAGGCTGAGTACAGCTGCCGACCCCGAAACCGTCGTTGCTACGAATCCCGATGCCGTTGTCATCGCCACGGGAAGTATACCTGCCATGCCCGATATTCCGGGCACTGATCGCCCACTTGTGGTCATGGCCGAGGACGTGCTTTCAGGCAAAGCGGAGACCGGACAGGAAGTGGTCATCATCGGTGGCGGAATGGTCGGCTGCGAGACAGGGCATTATCTTGCCGCACAGGGTAACACAGTGACCATCCTGGAACTACTGCCGCGAATGGCCAACGACATGTTCTACATGACGCGGCGCCGTCTCATGGACGCCCTGAGGAGCCATGGGGTGACCATGCTGACAGGCGTGACCTGCGAAGAGATTAGCGAAGACGGCGTCAGCGCAATAACCACTGAGGCTGACAGGGTAAGCACCGGCGCCGACACAGTTGTCATAGCAACGGGCTACCGGCCGGATGAGCGCCTGTATAGAGCTCTTGAGGGCAGAGTCAGCGAACTGTATTGCATAGGCGATTCGGCCGAACCGCGGCGGATAATGGAAGCGGTCAGGGAAGGACACCGCACCGGTCTGACGCTGTGAGCGTTCCGGCGGGCCCCGTGCCGCTCGTGGTCGTCGCGAAGGGGGCGGAGCATCCCCAATCTGCGCGGCCAAGCGACCGCGAAGTGCACGTCCCGCAGTGCCTCTATGCATTCGCGCGGTTCGGCGTGCCCGGCTGTCGGACCATCACTCTATGGAGACCAGCCACTCGCACGAGACGTTGGCTGGTATGCCCTCAGATCCGACCTCAGGAGGTGTGAAAACCCTCTGCACCTTAGCCCCGGGGTTGATACCTTTGAAAAACCCGGTGCGAACTCGCAGCCCACCCTTGCCGCAATCGTAATGCTGTGCCCCCCACTTCTTGGCCGCACGTTGTACCGAACAGTCCAGCGTGCGCATTGTGAAACTGTCGGCCGTCAGGTCCACTACCTCAATGTCCTCGAAAGCAGCCCAGTGGGAGTGCTTCAAGAATCTGGTCAGTTCCCCGATCCCTTCGCCGGGAGTGCCCAGAACCCTGGCCAGCCGCCGGGCCTGGTATGCACCGAAGTCCTCATGGAGCTGGTAGTACTCCTCGCTGCCATACTCGTCGGGAGCCTTCATCGCTATGAAGATCTCGAACCTCATCCAGATGTAGTTGAAGCTGTACAGCTGCTGGAGCATGATGTCATGGAGAGTGTCCTTCTCTAGCGCGTGGATGTCCAACATTCGCCTTTTCCTTTCTCCTTATCTTCGGTCGGCTCCTTAGAAGGCCGCCTCAGGCCGTGGCCGGTTCTGTCCGCCGGTTAACCGGGCAGAATGCCCGGGACCGCATGAGCTTAGAAGGTGAACGGATGGTCTTGTTCAATGGCATTTTCGATGTGTTCAATGCGGGTGGTCTTACCCCTATCGTCCAATTCTATCGCGACCACGTCTATACGCCATAGAGAAGGGAGGTCCTGATGAGCAGTTGTATAGGTCAGAGCCGATGCGACTATCCTTCTCTTCTTGGCCTGTGTCAGTGATTCCTCCGGAGTGCCGAAGGCCGGGCTACACTTCGTGCGGACCTCAACGAACACAAGGCAGTCCTGCCGCTGAGCGATGATATCGATTTCTCCGTGACGACAACGAAAGCCCGTCTCGCGAATACGGTAACCACGCTTCCTCAGTAACTCCCGGGCTGCCTTCTCCCCCAGCTGCCCGAGTTTCTGACGGTCGGTTGCCCTATTCATAAGGGAACCTTACTTGACCCGCCTTCCTGTCCTTCAGTACCAGCAAAGCCAGCGGCGCGGAGTTGCACGGCATTCGCAGGGTCGGGCGTCCGGCCCTGGATTATGCTCCTGACAGGGGCGAAGTAGCGGCGGTGGGCCGGCGATGCCCCGAGCTTTCGCAGACAGGATATGTGTCTCCCTGTCCCGTAGCCTTTATGCTGAGCGAATCCGTATCCTGGATAAGTCCGGTCAAGCTCTATCATCATGCGGTCTCTAGTCACCTTCGCTATGATAGAGGCACAGGCTATGGACAGACATGACCTGTCGCCTCCGGTTATCCCCCTCTGCGGGATCGGACACTGTGACAGGCCGAGCCTGTCGATGAGCAGGAAACCGGGTTGCCTGGAGAGCTTCTCCACGGCCTGCATCATGGCCAGCCTAGTGGCCTTGAGGATGTTCACCGCATCTATCACCTGGGGCGAGACGATGCCGGTGCCGACGGCCACAGCCTCGTGGGCGATCAGATCAAAGAGAGAATCACGCCGGGTGCGGTTCAGGCTCTTGCTATCCCGGACCAGTTCAAACCAGGCAAGGCTCGCCGGCAGAGGCAGGATAACGGCGCTGGCGACAACGGGACCGGCCAGCGCCCCCCGGCCGACTTCATCGATGCCCGCGATAAACTCATATCCCTGTGACCTGAGCTCGTTTTCGTAAGCAAGGTCCGGTGATTGCGGCATACCTCTCCCGAACTCAACGCGAAGTAGGCAAAAGCGTGCCTACCCTGTCCCAGATTTTGTCGGCGACCTCAGTTCTCCCTAACGAGGCATCGATAACGAGCCATCGGTCAGGGTCGGAAGCCGCCATTGCGCGATAACCGTCCCTGACTCGACGATGGAACGACAGATCCTCCGTCTCAAAGCGGTCTCTTAGCGTCCGCTTCCTTTCCAGTCCCAGTTCGAACGGCATATCCAGCAGAATGGTGAGGTCCGGCCTCAGGTCGCCGATAGCCAGCGCGCTGATAGCCTCCACTGTGGCCAGGTCGAGTCCCCGGCCGTATGCCTGATAGGCGACCGTGGAATGGATGAAGCGGTCGCAGATGACCGCGTAGCCGCCCTGCAAAGCCGGGCCGATCAGTTCAGCTACCAGTTGTACGCGCGATGCGGCAAAGAGGAATAGTTCAGCCCACGGCGAAATGGACGAGTCCCGCCTCTTCTTGAGCAGCTTCCTCATCTCGTCGCCCAGAGTTGTGCCTCCGGGTTCATGAGTCAGCACCGCCGGGACGTTTTCGTGCTCGAGCCTCTTGAGCAAGAGCCTGGCCTGGGTGCTCTTACCCGAGCCCTCGCCCCCTTCGAAGGTGATGAACAGGCTCAAGGATTACCTCGGCTTCCTCTTGGGGCCGGGCTCCGTCTCCGCGTTACCAGCGCTGAAGCCGTGCCGTCCGGCCAGGAGACGTTGCAGATGCTGAACATATGTCGGCTGGGCCTCGCGGGGATAGAGAGCATCGAGACACTGCCTCATCTGAGCGGCGTTATTGCTCTTCAGGACGTAGATCGGTATGCCCAGCGCCTCTGCATCCCTTATCTGCTGTGGCTTCCGGCGGTAGTAGCTTCGCGTCGTAATAAGCAGATCGGCGTGTTTCAAATCGGTAGCGATCTTCAAAGGCATCCGCGCTTCCTTGGCGAGTTGCTCCAAGCGAGACCGGTTGGCGCCGAAGAGGTAGAAGCGCAACGGTTTTTCGCCCTGTTTCTCTTCCTGCTCGGCTTCCGGCCGGAAGGACGAAGTCGTCGCCTCCTTTTTCACCTCACCGTGTTCGTCGATCCGGCGTACCTCGGTCCTGGTGGGCCGCTGGTGGAGGAGACCATCAACCGCTTCCGTCACTTCGGGGTGCACGGTCACCTCGTAGTAGTCGACGATCTCGACCAGGATGTCAAAAGTGGGCGGAGCCTTGCGCTCCAGGATAGATTTCTGTGTCCGACGTCGCTTGGCCTCCTCATCGCTCAGAGTGACGGTCTGGATGCCGCCGATGAGGTCTGCCAGCGTGGGGTTCATTATCAGGTTGTCCAGATTGCCTCCATGTGCCGTACCTATCAGTTGCACCCCGCGCTCCGCGATGGTCCGGGCGGCCAGAGCCTCGAGTTCCGTCCCTATCTCGTCGATGATTATGACCTCAGGCATGTGGTTCTCCACAGCCTCGATCATCACGGCGTGCTGTTCCGCAGGGCTGGCCACCTGCATGCGCCGCGCATGTCCTATCGCCGGATGCGGGATATCACCGTCGCCCGCAATCTCATTGGAGGTATCGATGACGATAACGCGTTTCTTGAAATCGTCCGCCAGCACCCGCGCAACCTCCCGCAACATAGTGGTCTTACCTATGCCCGGCCGCCCCAGCAGCAATACGCTCTGGCCCGATTCGATGAGGTCCTGGATTATCTTAACAGTGCCGAAGACGGCCCTGCCCACGCGACAGGTCAGACCGATAATCTGACCGTTCCTGTTCCGTATGGCCGATATGCGATGTAATGTCTGGTTGATCCCCGCGCGATTATCCCCGCTGAACTGGCCGATCCTTGAAACTATGTAGTCGATGTCCGCCTGAGTGACCTCTCTGGAATCGAGGATCAGGTCTCGCTGGGGAAAGCGCGCCTCGGGGAGGCGCCCCAGGTCCAGGATTACCTCCAGCAGTTCACTGTGATCAGGCTGCTGATAAAGGGGCTCACGGATATTCAGTGGCAGTATGTCAAGCAGCGCGTTGAGATCGTCTGTAACTACTCTTCGCAAACACATCTCCTCGATCAATACTAAGGAAGTACTTGTGAAACCTCAGGTCATTGGTCAGTTCGGGGTGAAAGGAGCAGGCCAGGCGGTTCTCCTGCTGAACTGCCACTATGACGCCGTCCGAGAGTCGGCACAGTACTTGCACCCCGTCATCCGTCGCCCTGACAACCGGAGCGCGGACGAAGACCCCCGGGAACGGCCTGTCTCCGAGTACCGGAATCGACAGTTCTGATTGAAAGCTGTCCGCTTGCCGCCCAAAGGCGTTCCGGTCCACTTCGATATTCATCGCACCCAGGCTGCTTCTGTCCGGATCGGTTGGCTCCCGTGCGAGGAGGACCATCCCGGCGCATGTTCCGAACACGGGCAGTCCTCTACCGATCAGCTCTCGTAGCGGCTCAAGCAGGCCGTATTCCCTCATCAGTATCTTGAGAGAAGTACTCTCTCCTCCGGGAATCACGATGCCGTCAAGATCGTCTATGTGTGAGGGAAGCCGCACAGGATAGGCCCCGGCACCGCAGCGGGACAGGATTGATATATGCTCGGCGAAGCCTCCCTGTAGGGCTATGACACCTATTCTCACCTACCATCCCCTGCCGGATAGCAGCTCGTGTTCGGGTATGGCTTTCATGTCCAGGCCTGCCATGGCTTCTCCAAGGTCTCCCGACGCCTCGGCCACGATGGCCGGGTCCTGATAGTGGGTGGTGGCCTTGACGATGGCCTGTGCTCGGACTACGGGATTGCTGGACTTGAAGATGCCCGACCCCACAAACACACCCTCGGCCCCCAACTGCATCATCAGGGCAGCATCGGCCGGCGTGGCTATCCCACCCGCGGCGAAGTTGACTACAGGCAACCTGCCCGCCCTGTGTACTCTGGCCACGAGCTCAAGTGGAGCTCCCAGAGCCTTAGCCTCAGTGGCCAGTTCCTCCTTAGGCAAAGCCTTCAGTCTCCGAATCCCGTCCTGAACTGCCCTCATGTGTCGTACAGCTTCAATGATATTGCCCGTCCCTGCCTCACCCTTGGTACGCATCATAGCCGCACCTTCACCAATGCGCCGTAGCGCTTCACCAAGCTCCCGGCATCCGCACACGAAGGGAACCCGGAAATCGTGTTTCCAGACATGGTGGCTTTCATCCGCAGGAGTAAGCACTTCAGACTCGTCTATGAAATCGACGCCGAGCGCCTCCAATACCTGAGCCTCGACGAAGTGGCCGATCCGGCACTTGGCCATCACGGGTATGCTCACCGTCTCCATGATCGCCGCTATTATCGTAGGGTCGGCCATGCGGGCGACTCCCCCATCCGCGCGAATGTCTGCCGGCACTCGCTCGAGCGCCATGACTGCGCAGGCGCCCGCATCTTCGGCAATCCTCGCTTGCTCCGGGGTGACTACATCCATGATCACCCCACCCTTCAGCATCTGGGCCAGGCCAGTCTTAACTCTCCAGGTGCCTTTCTCCATTAGCTCTATTATAACGCTGTGTGACTCAGACTGCAAAGTGTGATCTTGCGCTCATCGGGGATCCGCATTGCCTCTCACCTCCCGAATGGGCCGCCGTTTTGGCAGTCCCGCACGCCGGGGGTATCGGTCCGGTGTCGCCGATATCTTATCAACTAATACCAGGTAACGCACGTCGCCGGCTTCACCAAGTTCTACCGTCTCAATCCGGTCCAGTCTGCCGCCCAGAGTGCGGATGGCGCTCCGCGCCGCTTCGATCTCCTGCTCAATGTCCCCTTTCTTGTGGGCCACAAATCGTCCTCCGATCCGACAAAAGGGAAGAGTCAGTTCTGCCAGCGCGGGCAACGGGCCTAGGGCGCGGGAGACCACCAGGGAGAACCGCTCGCGGTAGAGCTCGAGATGAGCCGTTTCCTCAGCTCTGCTGTTGAGCACCTCCACGTCCACCAGGTCAAGTTCGCCTACGATGTGGCGCAGGAAAGCCGCCTTTTTCCCCGTGGACTCGAGGAGCACGAGGCGGCATTGCGGCAGCGCGATCTTGAGCGGAACCCCGGGGAACCCGGCGCCTGCGCCTATGTCTATGAGGCTGAAACCGGGCTCTTCGCTCTCATCCGCCGGCAGCACCCCGATGACGGTCAGAGAATCGAGGAAATGCCTGACCTGTACCGCCCGGTAGTCGGTGATCGCTGTAAGGTTGATCCTCGTGTTCCACTCAACGAGTTCCCGGTAGTAAAGGTCGAATTGCCTTACCTGTGCGACAGTGAGCTGTAATCCCAGCCTGCGTGCTCCTTCAATGAGCTCTTTCATCTTGAGTCAGGACTGACATCCCGGGGCGGGCCCGCAACCGGTTTGCTCTGATCCTTGCGGGGAGCACCTCAATTCTACCATGATCTTCGCTCATGTTTGATGCGGTCGCCGTGAGTGTGCGAAGGCGGGTCGCCGGCCTGCCATTTGACCGATTAGTAAGAAAAATCCTACAATACCGACGTAGTCACTGCAGGAGGCGAGAATGGCACAAAGGAATGAGCATGTCATAGGGCGGTGCTTTGGCACCGCCGTGCTGGGCCCGCGGGGACAACTGGTGGTCCCCGTGGAGGCCCGGAAGGAACTGGGCATAGATGCCGGCAACAAAATGCTGGTTTTCGGTCATATGAACGGGCAGGGACTCATTCTGGTGAAAGTTGAGACCGCTGAAGAACTGCTCAACGTCATGAGTAGCAAGCTCGATGAAGTTGCCAGGATAGTTCAGGAGAGCAAGCTCTCCAATGAGGGGGCGCAGGACGAAGGCGATCAGGATTAGCGACCCGGTTGAAACACACACCAGGTTGTGGCCCGCCCGACGATACGGGGTCGCTACAACGAGCATTGCATCACAATGGAGAAGGGGACAGAAATGAAAATGAAGAAACGCCTGCCGATAATGATAGCAGTCAGCCTGATCAGTCTCGGTGTAGTGCTGGCCATAGTATTCACTTCGCTGGCCGCTCCCGACGATACTCCACCGGATACAGTCACGGTAACCCGGGACGATCTTGTGATAACCGCTCCGGTCCGCGGCAACCTGGAGATGCCCGACAAAGCATTTCTGTCATTCGGCGTCCCCGGTACAGTGGAGGAGGTGCTGGTTGATGTAGGGGACACGGTGGAGAAGGATGATGAACTGGCCAGACTTGACGCGCCGTCCTTGAGATTAGCTTTAGAGGCGGCGGAGGCGCAGTACAGAAGTGCCCGAAACGCGTTGCGAGAGGCGAATAGCCTTCTCAGAGAGGCCAGGGATTTGCTGGGAGACGGAGGACCGGTCACAGACTTGCTGTTGCGTTTTCTCGAACAGCAGGTGGATGGAGCCAGGTCGGCCGTGGAAATGGCGGAGCTTAACCTGGAATCGGCCAGACTCAATCTGGAACAGGCCGTGATAACGGCTCCTTTCCACGGCGTGGTGGCCGACATCAACATAAGTGAAGGCATGGCATTCGCCCCGGCGGCAATGGGCGCTCCGCCCATATCAATGGTCGGCACCGGTAAGATCGAGATGCGCGGCTTTATCGATGAACTCGATGTGGCCAGCGTGGAGGTGGGCCAGGAAGCAACTATCTCGCTGGACGCGCTGAGGGACATGGAACTAAAGGGCAAGGTGTCCTTTGTCTCGCTGATAGGCACGGTGCGGGCCGGGGTGGTTTCCTATGAGACCATTATAACCCTGGAAGACAAGCATGAAGAGCTTAGAGACGGCATGAGTGCCGCCGCCGACATCATCGTCGAGCGTCGCGATAACGTGCTGCTGATACCGAACAGGGCTATCCGGGGCACCCGGGAAGCCCCGCTCGTTCACGTGTACGCGGACGCGCAGGTGCAGGAACGGGAGGTGACCCTCGGACTGTCCGATGGCATAGATACCGAGGTCCTGTCCGGATTGAACGAAGGAGAAGAGGTGGTCCTGCCCGGACGCAGGACGTGAGCTATGCTTCTTGAGGCACCGGAGTAACGAATGCTTGAACTCGACAACATAACGAAGGTATACAAGGCGGGAGAGACGGAGGTACCTGCTCTGCGCGGGATCACCTGCGATATCACGGACGGAGAGATGGTATCCATAATTGGACCCTCGGGTTCGGGCAAGTCCACCCTCATGAATATCATCGGCTGTTTGGATAGGCCTACTTCGGGACAATACCGACTGGACCGAACTCTGGTCAGTGAGCTTGATGACAACCAGCTGGCCGAGATAAGGAACAGGAGGATAGGCTTCGTATTCCAGAGTTTCAACCTCCTGTCCAGGACGTCGGCTCTGGGCAATGTGGAGTTGCCGCTCATTTACAGCGGCACCGACAACCGGCGGCAACGGGCGTTAGAAGTCCTCCAGTTGGTGGGACTAGCCAGTCGGGTCACCCATAGGCCGAGCGAGCTAAGCGGCGGAGAGCAGCAAAGGGTGGCTATCGCCCGCGCCCTGGTCAATAACCCGTCCCTCATCCTGGCCGATGAACCCACCGGCAACCTCGATACCCGCACCAGCGAGGAGATTATCCAGCTTTTTGAGCATTTGAATAAGCAAGGGATGACCATCATCCTGGTGACTCACGATCCGGACGTCGCTGCCTGTACTCAGCGCACCATCAGGATACGTGATGGTCTCGTAGAGGCCTCTGAATGAAGCTCCGGGATCTCGTCGGCATTGCCCTCCGGGCTTTGCTCAGCAACAAACTGCGGTCGTTTCTGACCATGCTGGGCATAATGATCGGTGTGGGCGCGGTCGTCGCTATCATGTCTCTGGGACAGGCACAGGAGGCGGAGATGGAGGAAGCCTTTGCCGCCCTGGGGTCTAACCTGATCTACGTCATGCCCCGTGACCTCGGCGGCGTTGCCATGGGGGGTATGAGGGGAAGTGGGGGTACAACCCTGACCTGGGAAGACGCCCGGGCGATCGACAGAGAAGCTCCTTCGGTGGGGGGAGTAGCGCCTGCGACGCAGCGTTACAACTCGCAGATCGTAGCCGGTAGAGAGCAACTCCTGGGCATAGTGGCCGGGGTAACACCGCCGTACGAGTGGATCAACAATATGAGCGTAGCGGAGGGCGGATTCATAAGCGAGAACGATGACAGGGCGAGGTCCAGGGTGGTTGTCCTGGGAAGCCAGATAGCAGGAAGCCTTTTCGGGGAGATGGACCCCACGGGTCAGCCCATAAGGATAGACGGTCGCCAGTTCGAGGTCATCGGCGTCCTGGAGACCAAGGGGGTGGGATTCGGAACGGAGGATCTGACGGCATACATTCCCTTATCGACCTTCTACGCCACCATGGCCCCCGACCAGGTAACTGGCCGTGGGCACATAGTCCAGACGATCGCCGTCGAGGCCCGTAGCAAAGACCATATAGACTCCGCCATAGACGAGATCACCGCCATCTTGCGGGACCGCCATCGCATCATGGAGGGCGAGCGGTCGGAATTCAGAGTCATAAGTATGGAGTCTATAGCCGGCATCGCGGCAGATATGATGGGACTGATCCAGTTGATCCTTGCCGCCATTGCCGGCATTTCGCTGCTCGTTGGGGGGATCGGCATCATGAATATCATGCTGGTTTCGGTGACAGAACGGATCAGGGAAATCGGGTTGCGCAAGGCTGTGGGGGCGAAGCGACGGGACATTATGGTCCAGTTTCTCACTGAAGCGGCCGCTCTCAGTTTCCTTGGCGGCACCATCGGGGTAGGGCTGGCGTGGGTGATTATTCAGGTCGGGGCCGCCGTGGCGGCCGGCGCCGGCTTTCCCATAGACGTCAGACTGGCCGGCAGCGTTGTTGTCCTGGCGCTGGGCGTGGCGATCGCTATCGGGCTCGTCTCTGGCCTATATCCCGCGATCCGGGCCGCGCGACTCGATCCCATCGAGTCTCTACGCCACGAGTAGACTATTTTCCCTGGATCAGCGACAGGAATTCGCTACGGGTCGCCACCTTGCGCAGGAAGATCCCCCTCACCGCCGAGGTTATGATGCTTGCACCAGGCTTCTTGATCCCGCGCATACCCATACACAGGTGCTCTGCCTGGATAACCACCGCCACCCCGTCCGCGTGGAGCGCCTCAAAGATGACATCGGCAATCTGCTGCGTCATCCTTTCCTGGAGTTGGGGGCGCCGGGCGCAGATTTCCACCACCCTGGCCAGCTTGCTCACCCCTACTACTTTGCCTCCGGGACTCGGAATGTAGCCCACGTGGGCAACCCCGTAGAAAGGCAGGAGGTGATGTTCGCACATGGAGTAGAAAGAGATATCCCGCATGATGACCATCTCCTCATAGCCCTCTTCGAAATCCACTCTTAGCTCGGCCTTCGGGTCCGCATATAGCCCCGAGAAGAGTTCGGCGTACATCGCTGCCACTCTCTGCGGTGTATCCCTCAGGCTCTCCCTGGCCGGATCCTCGCCGATCGCCTCGATTATGGAGGCCACCGCAACTCTGATTTTCTCCTGATCAACCATCTAGGTTCTCCTCTCTATCGAGCTGGCGCTGCTTAGGTACACGCAGGTGTAGCAACTCAGACCGTGGGTAGAGACGTGGCTTCAGTATGCTCATGCCCGGGCTGCCAGCGAAGGGTAGACGCCGCGTCAAGAAGATGCACAGCTACGATTTCACAGATCATATGTCGCCTGTATTATATCATCGGTTGGACTGGCTACAGCGTCATAGGGTGTGGGTGAGCGCTTCTTTCTGAAAACCGACTCGAAGTGCCGCTTTGCTGGCTCCGGGGAGGCCGAATACCATTGTGGCATTTGTCGAGGATGCCTTCGTACTCCACTTGGACCGCCCCCTGCCGCCAGAGGAGCAGGAGGTCCATGCCTACGACCCTTTCCCGATGTGCTATCTTCTACGCAAGACCTCGGCGGCAGCCCACCACACTTGTTCCTCGTCGGGGCGTTTGATGGTGCACTCCTCTTTCTTCTCCTCGAACCATTCGTTCAGGCGCCTCTGCACCATCACTTCCCTATCCTCCTCCTCAAGCTCGCGTTCGTCCCGGTCCAATACCTCAACTATCCAGAAGCCACCGCTGGTCTGGACCGATTCGTCTCTGACCGGCTCGCTCACCTCGTTGATGGCCAGGTCGAAAGCAGCGTCGTCGAAGGCGTCGCTGTCCATCTGCCCCGGCACCAGCCGGCCTAGCTCACCTCCGTGGTCCGCGCTTGGATGCTGCGAATATTCCTTCGCTAGAGCAGTGAAGTTACCGCCAGCCAGCTTGGCTCTAACCTGCTCTGCCTCTCCCCTGCTGCCCAGCAGGATTGCCCTCGCCTCTATCTCTCTCTCATCATCCTCATTGTCGAGGGCATCGGTGACTTCTATGAGCCAGTAGCCAACATTCTTGATCGCGGCCTCATCATAGACGGGCTCGCTCAGCTCTCCGGGCGTAAGGTTGAGAGCGACATCGGCGATCAGGGGGTCGGGCATTAGCTCCTCAGGCAGCCATCCCAGATCGCCTTTGATGTGCGGATGGTAGGAGAACTCGTCGGCCAAAGCGGTGAAGTTGCCGCCAGCCTTGATCTTGGCTATCACCTCATCCGCTACCTCCTCATCCTCAACAAGCATTACCCGTACATGAGTGTGCTCCATCTCTCTCTCGCGCAGGAGTGAATCGAAGTGGCCCTCGAGCTTCTCCTGCAACAGGATAGAACGGACGATATCTCGGAATATATTGTCATCGGGCCACTCCTCTTCCTGGAGCCTCGCATCTATCTCCTGTTTGCTAATCTCAATCCCCAGGTCTTCTCTGGCATACTGCCTCATCACCTCGGCATCGATAATACTATCGGCAACCATCTCAGCCATATAGTGTATCCACTCCGGATCCGCCTGTCCGCTGTAGATATCCAGCATGTCCACGTAGTATTCCATTCTGAATGAAGCATCGTTTACCCGGATCACGACCTGGCGCCCGGGCGCTACTCTCTCCGTGTAATATTCGGCGCCGGCCCAGCTCACAAGGCCTATGAGAATAACGGCGGCCGTAATAGTGAGGATGCGTCGTAATCTCATCTGGCGCTGCCAGCGGGACAGCTGCCGTCTGGTCGGGGCAGGCTTCGGTGTGGCTCTTCTCTGCTTTTTGGCCAAGGGTGCAACCTCCTGAGCTTGTACTTCCTTTACGGGAGCAAGTATGATAGCATATTATGTGGGTGGGGAAAAACGAGGCGACGGGGTGTAGCGCAGCCCGGTAGCGCACCTGAATGGGGTTCAGGTGGTCGGAGGTTCAAATCCTCTCACCCCGACATTCATCCCCCCATCATCTGCTAACACCCGCAATTTCGTCTGCTCGTGGTCCGACAAAGTGGGGCGTGTTATCAGCCCTTCGCTGGGTGGGATGATGAAGTTGGAAGTAGGTATTCCTCGGTGTACTAGCCAGCAAGCCCTGCCGCTTTCAGGATGTCCGGGACTACCTCCTCTTTGCCTATCGCCATGACGTGCACTCCATGGCAGAGCGATTCGTCTTTCAGCGTGGCGATCATCCTGCCCGCGATCTCTATGCCCTTGTTGAGGGCTTCGCCCTTAGGGGCAGCGGCCATCTCGTCGACCAGGTCCTGGGGTACGAAGACACCCGGGACGTTGTCGTTCATGTACTTCGCCATCCTGGCCGAGACGAGTAGGATAATGCCGGCCAGTATCTTGACCGGGAACGGGCGTGCGTACTCCATGAACCTAGCGAAGTTTTCCAGGTCATATATGGCCTGGGTTTGAAAGAACTCAGCCCCGGCTTCCACCTTCTTTTCGAACTTGATGAGCTGAGGTTCGATCGGATGTGCCTCGGGCGTGACTATGGCTCCGGCACAGAACTCAACAGCCCCGTCCAGGTCATTGCCGCCCAGGTCAGTGCCCGATTCCAGCTGTCGGATCGTCTTCAGTAGCTGTGCCGAATCGAGGTCGAAAACACCCTTGGCTTCCTTGTGGTCGCCGACCACCACGGCGTCTCCGGTCAGGCATAGGACATTTCTCACACCCCGGGTGTGCGCGAAGAGAAGCTCGGCTTGCAGGGCAAGGCGATTACGGTCGCGGCAGGTCACCTGTAGTATGGGCTCGCCGCCCCGTTCGACAACGCTCAGGCAGCCACCGATGGACGGGAACCGCATGACCGAACTCTGGTGATCGGTGACGTTCAGTGCGTCGACCTTGTCTTTGAGCAAATCGATATGATGCAGCATCTTCTCGATGTTCGTCCCTTTCGGGGGCCCGATCTCGCTCGTTATTACGAACCTGCCGGACTGTAGAGCGTCCCTGAAACGCGATGGCATAGTCCCTCCCTTCAGACAATCCGGGTCATCCGGGGCCTGGGCGCGATGTTATAGTTCCGGGCACTGTGATACCTTCGCATGGCATCGACCCGGCCCTGGTCCGTTAGCCTCTGATGTATGATAGTCCAGGCACAGTCCTTTTCGCTGTCGACCTCACATTTGCCCTGATTTGTGCCGCCGCAGGGTCCGTTGAGCAGACCCTTGTGGCACGCGGTCACGGGACAGATCCCGGCGGTCTCACCCAGGACGCACTGACCGCACTGCGCGCAGGCCTCCTGGAAGCAGCCGGAACCATCTTCAATGCCTATGAACAGGGTGTCGAGAGCTGGGATGACCGGCCTGGCCAGACAGGTACTCATTCTGTGCACCCCCAACGCGCAGCTCATTACCAGTATACAGCCGGCATTCCGAATGGCGCCGTTGTTTTCTTCCATGGCCGCCTGGGTCATGTCATCGCAGGCAGTGGGGATAACAATCCAGCCGGTTACCAGCTTACCGAGCTGTTGCAGACGCTCCCTCATCGCCAGCACCTCTTCCCTTCCGCCGGTCCTGGTCATGGTGGCGCACGTGCCGCAGCCGGCGATGTACACCCGGTCGAATCCCTGTAACTGCTGCTCGATCTCCTCAGGAAGCTTTTGTCTCGTAATAGATTTCATGTCTCACCTCTCGCCAGGAGCCCTCGGCTTTCAGTGATCGGCGACCCACCGCATGCCGATAGCCGAATGCATCGGTCACTTCTCCAGGTCGCATCTCAGGCAACGCCCGGCCTCCTGCCTTGCTTTCTCCTCGGAAAAGCCCAACTCTACCTCTGTGAAGCTGTCTTTCCTTTCCTGTATCGGAAGGTAAGGCACCTCCGGCCTGAACTGCGATTCCCAGCTTTCCTCCTCCTCTCGCATCGGTGCTTCTTCGATGACCTCGGGCTTCAGGTCATACATCTCAACCCGCGAGGCGTCGCCCCTGAGATATTTGTCTATAGCCATCGCTCCGCGCCGGCCGGCAGCGATGGCATCGATGACCATACCCGGACCGAAGACAAAATCGCCGCCGGCGAAGACCCCGGGGACGTTGGTTACGAGCGTGTTGTCGTCTACTGCCAGCCGTTCCCAGCGGGTACGCTCAAGAGCGCTATCGGGCGGCAGGAACGACAGGTCGGGAGCTTGCCCGACAGCGGCGATGACAGTATCGGCCGGGACAAAGAATTCCGAGCCGGGAACAGGGATCGGGCGACGCCTTCCGCCGGGGTCGGGTTCGCCCAGTTGCATGCGGACACACTGCAAACCGGTCACCTTCCAGTGATCGCTTACGATGCGGGTGGGGCTGACCAGGAAGCTGATGCGCACGCCCTCAGCCAGGGTCTCGTCGCACTCCACCTCGGTGACCGGCATTTCCTCCCGCGACCGACGGTATAGGACGCCAACCTCGTCGGCCCCGAGGCGCAGGGCCGTGCGGGAGGAGTCAAGGGCCACGTTACCGCCTCCGATGACGGCCACGCTGCGCCCGATCTTGATGGGCTTGCCGACCTTTACGTCCCTCAGGAACCTCAGACCGTAATAGAAGCCCTCGACATCATCCAGTTCGCCTGGTATGCCGATGCTCTGGCTCCTTTGTGCGCCGGCGGCGATGAAGACGGCTTCGAAGCCACTGTTCCTGATATCCTCAACGGTGAAGTTCACGTTGACCGGGGTGTTGTAGTTTATGTCAACTCCCCGCCTCTCTATATAGTCTATCTCCTGCTTGATGACCCGCCTCGGCAGTCGAAAGTCGGGCAGCGCTACCGATAGCATGCCCCCGCCCACCGGCAGGGCCTCGAAGACCGTGACGGGGTAGCCTATCTGCGCCAGGAAATAGGCACAGGACAGTCCGGCAGGCCCCGCCCCGACCACCGCCACCTTCTGGCTCTGAGTCCGGGGAAATGGCTCCGGATCATGTAGCTCATTGAGGTGATCGAAGTACCAGTCGGCGGCAAAGCGCTTGAGGGACCTGATGGCTACCGACTCGTCCAGCTCGCCGCGGCGGCACCTGCCTTCACATGGGTGATGACAGATCCGGCCGCATATCGCGGGGAAGGGATTGCGCTCTCTGATGGTGTCTACGGCCTCCAGATATTCACCGCTGGCGATCTGAGACACGTACTTGGGAACGTTGATTCCTACCGGGCACGTATGCTGACACGGCGACACCATGAGGGCATCGCAGACGGCCGCCGGGCATCTCTTCTCGCGTATGTGCATCTCGTATTCCTGCCTGAAGTAGTCGAGCGTGGTGAGTACGGGATTGGGACAGGTCTGGCCGAGTCCGCACAGCGAGGACTCCTTTACCGTCCTGGCGATGGTAAGCAAAGCGTCCATGTCCTCCTCGCGCCCCTTGCCCCGGGTGATCCGGGTCAGTATCTCCAGCATCTGCCTGGTTCCCAGACGGCAGGGGACACACTTGCCACAGGACTCCTCCTGGGTGAAGCTCAAGAAATACCGGGCCACCTCCACCATGCAGGTGGTCTCGTCCAGCACGACCATGCCCCCTGACCCCATGATGGAGCCCAGTTGTGCCAGCGTTTCGTACTCCACCGGCGAATCGAGGAACTGTGCAGGTATGCAGCCGCCCGAAGGGCCTCCCGTCTGCACGGCCTTGAACCGCCTGCCTCGCGGGATACCGCCTCCGATATCGAAGATGATGGTGGAGAGGGAGGTGCCCATGGGCACCTCGACCAGCCCGCTGTTGGCGATCTTCCCCGTGAGGGCAAAGACGGCGGTCCCTCTGGTCTTTTCGGTGCCTATACCGGCAAACCATGCGGCTCCCCTGTCGATGATGACCGGGACCGAGGCCAGGCTCTTTACATTGTTGATGGTAGTGGGCCTTCCCTCCAGGCCGGATTGGGCGGGGAACGGGGGGCGGGGACGCGGCATGCCCCTGCGGCTCTCGATGGACGCCATGAGAGCTGTCTCCTCGCCGCACACGAAGGCTCCTGCGCCTTCCTTGATATGGACGCGGAAATCAAAACCTGAGCTAAGGATGCCTTCCCCCAGGAAATTCTTCTTCTGCGCCTGCTCCAGGGCAATGCGGATACGCTTCACCGCCAGGGGATACTCCGCGCGGACATAGATATAGCCCTCGTGGGCGGCCATCGCATACCCGGCGATGGCCAGCCCTTCAACAACAGCGTGTGGGTCTGCCTCCAGGATGGAACGGTCCATGAAGGCGCCGGGGTCGCCTTCGTCGGCATTGCATATCACGTATTTCTTCTTCCCGGTAGCATTGCGGCAGAATTCCCACTTGAGACCGGTGGGAAAACCGGCGCCGCCCCGCCCACGGAGCCCCGACTTCTTGACCTCCTCGATTACCTGGTCTGGCGTCATGAGAAGGGCCTTTCTCAGTGCCCGATAGCCCCCGCGGGCGACATAGTGGTCGATCCTCTCGGGGTTGATCTGGCCGCAGTTGCGGAGGATCACGCGTTGTTGTCTCCTGTAGAAGTCTATCTCCGAATAGTACGGTATGGCCTCGCCAGTCGCGGGATCACGGTAGAAAAGACGTTCCACGGGCCTGCCATCCCGGAGATGCGAGTCTACGATTTCAGGGACATCTTCCACCTGAACGTGGGTATAGAAGATGCCTTCCGGCTCCACGACTACGTTGGGGCCCTGCTCGCAGAAGCCGTGGCAACCGGTGAAATCCACCTCGATACGGGCCATCCCCTGCCCGCCGGTCGCCTCACGGAGCGCGTCATAGACAGCGCCAGCGCCGCTGGAGACGCATCCCGTTCCTTCACAGACGAGTACACTACGGCGGTTCTGCATATCGTTCTCTCTGCTCATGGTCTCTGAACAGCGCCTCCGTCTTCCTCGGGTTCATATGGCCATAGACCTGGTCGGCCACAACTATGTTGGGGGCGAGCGCACAAACGCCGATGCAGGCTACGGTCTCCAGCGTGTATTCCATGTCTGGGGTCGTCTCGCCCTCCTCTATACCCAGATGCTGCTTCACCAGCTTCAGTATCGTCTTCCCTCCCCGTACATGGCAGGCAGTGCCCCGGCACACCCTGACGATCTTTCTGCCGCGGGGCTCGGTGTAGAGCTGAGTATAGAAACTGATCACGCCCTGCACCTGGCTCGGGAAGAGTCCCAGACTCCTGGCTATAATGGATATGGACTGTGGAGGGATGAATCCGACCTCGTTCTGGATTTCCTGTAAGAGCGGTATCATCGCCCACTTCTGCCCGCTATGTCTGGACACAATGCCCTGTATATGGGCGAGATCGGCCCCCGTGATCGTCGCGTCATCCATCTGGTGCCATCCTTTCAGTTCGCCCTCCGGCCTGTCTAACACCGCGCCTGTCGTCCGCGCCGCCTGCGCGGACAGGCCGGGGCGCTCCCGGTCGTGCCATTACATCCCGGGTTCCTTTTCTACTCTCACGCTGCATGCTTTCAGTGAGGGTGCTCCGGTCCCGGGGTCGGTCACGATGGGCAACAAGCCACTAAACGATGTCCCCGGGAATGAGACCGGCATGAAGAGCAGCCCCTCGGGCACCGAACCGGACACCTTTACCACCGAGCTGGCCCTGCCAATTGCCGAGACCAGGTTGACCTTCTCACCTTCGGTGATGGACAGCTCCCTGGCATCGGCTTCACAGATTTCCACAAAGGGTTCGGGGCAGAATCTCTGCAATCGCGGAGACCGTGAGCTTCTCGAGCCGGTGCCGAAGTGCTCGGGAATGGCCCCGCCGAGCAGGGTAAGAGGATATTCCCTTTGCGCCCTGGCGGGCGGAACGTACTCAACAGGACAAAAGCGCGCGAAGCCCTCTGCGAACTGCCCGCCGTGCATCCGCCCAACGCCCCGGGAAGCGGTCGACTCAGCCCTGTCCAGACTCCTCGCCTCCGGGTCCACCTGATCGACCCCCTCATATGAGCTATAGGCTGGCAACCGACAGCAATCCGCTATCTCATCCAGGACGTCCTGGGCCGAGGAATAGGGCATGGGGGCTCCCATCCTCTCTGCCACCCGCAGGACTATCTCCCAGTCGGGTAAGCTCTCGCCCGGCGGATCGATTGCCTTCTGCACCTTCCGCACCGTGCCCTCGAAACTGGTGAATGTGCCGTCTCGTTCGGCGAAGCTTGCCGCCGGTAGAACCACGTCCGCCTGTCTCGCCGTTTCGGTCAAAAACATGTCCTGTACCACGAGGAACTCCAGCGAGGCCAGGCTTTTGCCGATCAGACTGGAATCGGGGAAGCTCACCATCGGGTTTTCCCCCACGATGTACATGCCTCTGATATTCCGCTCCTGTGCCTGTTGCATAATCTCCAGGGCCGTCAGGCCGGGTCTGGCCGGAAGGTCGGCGCCCCAGCGTTCTTCGAATTGCCGCCTGGCGGTCGCATCGGCCAGGCTGTGATATCCGGGGAGAAATCCGGGCAGCATGCCCATGTCGCACGCTCCCTGACCGTTGTTCTCTCTTTGCAGCGCATAGACGCCGCCTCCCCGGCGCCCGATGTTACCGGTCAGCAATGCCAGGTTGGCCAGGGCCCGCACGCCGTCCGTTCCTCCGCGGTGCTGAGTGATCCCGGTGCCAAAGACGATTGCCGCCCGGCTCGCCCGAGCATAGAGCCGGCCGGCGGTAGTGATCTCCAGAGCCGGAACGCCCGTAGCCCCCTCGACACGGTCCGGGGTGTACTCCTTCAGGCTCTCGACGTAGGCGCTAAGGTTGTCCGTTCTCCGGCCCACGAACTCCTCGTCCACCAGTCCTTCCTCGGTGATCACCCTGGCCAGCCCGTTCAGCAGCGCCACGTCCGTGCCGACCGTGGGTCGTAGCCAGAGATGAGCGAACAGAGCGAGCCCGATCCTCCTGGGGTCTGCCAACAGCAGCGTGGCACCTCTCTGCTTGACGGCGCGCTTAATGGCGTATCCGACGGCAGGAGCCGAGGAGCCGGGGTCGGCTCCGACAACAAAGATAAGGTCGGATTGCTCCAGGTCGCTGAGGTGATTGGTAGTACCCGAGAAGCCGAGGGTCGAGCCCAGCCCAACGCGGCTGGCGGCGTTATACAGCCGGCCTCCGTTATCGATGTTGTCGGTGCCCAACACGGACCGGGCGAGCCTCTGCAAGAGATAGTTTTCTTCGTTGGTGCACCGCGACGAGCCCAGCACGGCCAGACTGTCACCGCCATATTCGTCCTTTATGCGCTTGAATCGACTAGCTACAATATGTAATGCTTCATCCCAGGATACTTCCTCGAGGCCGCTGTCCCTTCTGGCCCAAGGTGTGAAAAGCCTCTCCGGGCTATGCACAAAATCGCAGCCGTAGCTCCCCCTGATGCAAAGGGTGCCAGTGTTCGGCGTATCCTCCTTGCCCGGCACCACCCTCACCACGCGATTATCCTTCACTTCCAGGCCCATGCTACAGCCACAGCCGCAGTACGGGCAGGTCGTCTGCACGACGGTCTGAGCGGTACCCCTGTACGCTCCTTCCTTTTCCATCAGCGCACCCGTCGGACACAGTGCCACACAGGTGCCGCAAAAGCTACACTCGGATTCTTCGAGGGGCAGATCACCCAACGTTGTCGGTACGGTCGTGAATCCCCGCCGGAAGTAATCGATAGCGCCCTCCACAACCAGGTCCTGACAGGCCCTGATGCATCTAGCACACAGGATGCACTTGCTGAGGTCGCGTTCCAGGAAGGGGTTGGCCTCGACTATGCTGGCTAGCTGAGGAATCCTCTGCAGATCGACCGCTCCGATGTCCAGGTCCGATGCGATCTTGCGCAACTGGCAGCGGTTGCCCTTGTTGCACACCAGGCAGGCATCGGGATGACTGGCAAGCATGAGCTTCACTATAGTCCGGCGGCTCTCCAGGACCTTATCGGACAGCGTATTGATCACCATTCCGGGTGCGATGGGAGCGACACAGGAAGCGACCAGGGAGCCGCTTCGTTCGTCTTCCACGAGGCACACTCGACAGGCCCCCATCGAGGGAAGCCGGGGATGATGGCACAGAGTAGGAATATCCACGCCCGATTCCTCGGCCAACTCCAGAACGGTCATACCCGGTTGGCCGCTTACTTCTCGCCCATCAAGCGTTATGGTTATTGTCGGCTGCAAACCGGCATCCTCCTTCACAATCGGGCAGGCCGCGGTCGGCCTGCCCATAAAGGATCACTTGTTCTTGCCCAGGCCCTCTGGCCAGTTGGCCGAGACATAGGCGAAGGACGGGGGGAAGTACCGTCCTTCGCCTACCGTCCTTATCCCGGTCAGGAGGTCGGAACTGGCGGCGTTCTTGGCCACAAAACCGCAGGCCCCCACCTGTTTGGCGACGAACATGTTCTCTTCTTCGTCATACTGAGTTAGAATCAGGACTTTTGTCTCCGGGCATTTCTCGGTTATTCGTTTCGTTGCTTCAAGCCCGCTCATCACAGGCATTACTACGTCCATCACCGCTACTTTAGGCGCAAGGCGCTGCACCTTATCAACGGCGTCCCGCCCATCCACGGCCTCACCTATTACTTCCATCTCCTCTTGCAGATTCAGCAGGGCGCAGATCGCTTCCCTCACTACGGCGTGGTCATCTACTACCAGCACCCTGATTTTCTTCAGGCCCCTGTCCAGGAATCTTTGGGCCCAGGTCACGACTGCACCCGGCTCTACCGGCTTGATCAGGTACTGCTCCGCCTCCAGCTTCAGACCCTCATCCATACGCCATCCCTTGGTGAGACGCTCTTCGGCCGTTGCGTCCACCACAATGAGAGGGACGTCTCTCAGATGCGGGCTCTGCTTCAACCATTTGTGCAGTCGAAAGGCATCCCCACGCGGCACTATTGTGCCCAGAATCACCAGGTCGGGTTTCTGCCCGCGCGCTGCCTCCTCCGCCTGCGATCTGTCTCCGGCTGTCAGCACCTGCCACCCTATTGCCCGGCATTCAGACTGTATGTCTGCGATGAATGCCGGCTCATCATCAACCAGCAGAATACTGACCATCGTTTCCATCATTACCTCCTCGTGAACTCAAACTCTGAGTAGCCAACCGCGTGCTGCTAACACATCAAGTATAGGGCCGGGCCTACTGATGGAATAGAGGTGTTCACCCCAGATGGCAGGACAATATGCCCGCAGTTCCTGGTAGTTAACCTCTCACTTATCCGTGCGAGGTTTCGCCACCATGCAGTGCAGGTCGATCCCGAGGCTGCGGGCACTCTGAGGCAGTAGGGTCAGACGCTGATGATGCCCTTGCGCAGGGCGTACTTGAACAGGTCGAGACGGTTATGTATGTGGAGCTTCCCCATCAGGTTGGTCTTGTGTCTTTCTACAGTCTTGGGGCTGATGGCCAGGATTCGGGCTATCTCATGAACGGACCGTCCTTCGGCCAGCATTTTCAGTGTTTCTCTCTCCCGATCGGTCAACTGCTCGAAGGCGTCCTTGTTTCTGTCTGCTCTGGCTATCTGTCGGTAGTCTTCTACCATGAGTCTGGCTACGGACGGAGATAGAAAGGAATCGCCGCGGTACACGCACCTGATCGCCGAGGTAAGCTCTGAAGACGCCGCTGCCTTACTAACAAAGCCGCTCGCTCCCGCTTCGATGACCGGGAAGACATGCTCGCTGTCGTCGTATTGGGTCAGCACTATGACCTTTATCTCCGGGAACTCCTTGTTTATGCGCCGGGTGGCCTCCAGTCCATCCATGAGAGGCATCACCAGGTCCATCAACACCACATTGGGCCTCAGCTTTGCAGCTATCTCCAGCGCTTCGCGTCCGTTTGTGGCCTCCCCTACCGCTTCGATATCCTCGGTCAGGGCAAGCAAGGCGCGAATACCATCACGTACGATGGCGTGGTCATCAGTCACCAGTACTCTTATTTTTGCCATATTCGGTATCCTGCGTTATGGGAATGCGGGCCCAAACGGTGGTTCCTTCTCCGATCGTGGACTCGACACCGCTGGTGCCGCCCATGAATCCGATCCGCTCCCGCATACTGAACAGACCGCGCCCCCGCCCGCTTTCCTCCACATCCGTGATTCTGGAAACATCAAACCCCTGCCCGTCGTCGCTGATCCTGAGTGAGAACTCTTCCGGTTGATAGACCAGCACGATGGACGCCTTCTTCGCCATGGAATGCTCGGCGATGTTGCCGATAGCGCCCTGGACAACGCGAAACAGGGCCGCCTCTACGTCGGGCGGAAACCGCATCTCCGTCCCCTGGACCTCTGTGGTTACCTCGATGTCCAGGGGCTGCAGCCTGGTCTTGGCATGCTGACGGGCAGCTGCGGCCAAACCCAGCGTATCCAGCACAGCCGGGTGAAGGTTGGAGATCACCCTGCTAACTTCCCTGTGTACCTGCACTGTCAGCGACTGGGCCTTCTTCAGCCCGGCGATGAACTGGGCATCCTGATCGCCGGATCTTGCCGATATTTCAATCAATGCTTCCAGCTGAAGCGCTATCCCGGAGAGCGATTGACTGGTCTCGTCGTGTAGCTCCCGGGCAATTCTTCTCCGTTCCGCCTCTTCCGCCGCCAGATTCTGCCGTGCGAGTTTGCGTAATCTTTCCCGTGCTCCTCGGAGTCGCTCATGCAGTCTTGCCTGCTCGATAGCTATGCCGAGCTGGTCTCCGATAGAGTGCAACATATGCACATCCCCTTTGGTGAAGCGGTGAGGCATGTGGCTGGCGACATTCATCACGCCCAGAACGCTGTTCTTTGCTCTCAGGGGGACGCTGATGAAGGCCCTCAGATCTTCTGAGCTTATCAGATCCATGTAGGCGGCGTCGGGTTCGGATGATATGTCCTCAAGCAGCACCGATCTGCCGTCCTGTGCCACCTTTCCCGCGACCCCCTCGCCCAGTTTAAGATGCATGCCTTCGGCGTATCTGGCGGATAGTCCACGATAGACGCGGTAGAACAGCATCTGGCTCGGCTCGTCGAGTAGCATAATGCCACCGACGGCGCCGTTCATGATGCCAAGAACATTGTCCAGGCCGATCCTGAGGATTGCGTCCAGGTCATCCAGTCCGCTGATCGCCGCCGAGACCCGACTCAAAGCCACCAGATCATGATAGTGTCCTTCCACCTCAACGCCCGACCCCGAACGACCTGTGCCGGGGTCGGCCTGTCCGGCAGCCCTGTTGCCCCTCTTGTCCTCTTTCACCGTCCCTTAACTCGCGCGGTTGCCTTAGACCACGAATAACGAGCAAAACCCTGCAGCGTATCCCGCCGTAGCCAGGAGAATTTTTGCAGGTAAGCCTATACAAAACTACCCTCTTTTGCAACTTGGTTTCCGCTATCTGGGGGCACCCCTGACGGGTAACGCGCCATGCAGTACGGATTGCCGGAGGCTGACACCCGGCTCAGGGGGGGAGAACGCGGGATCGTCTTATCACGTGCAGCCGGGCCAACGCCGGCCCGTGCCCGCCACGAAAGACCGGGCACCGAGTAACCGCCGGCGTGTTCCGGATCAGCGGGCTCGCAGATAACCGGATGGGTGAATCGGTTATCGGACTGCTGCGGCGAGATTCAGGACGCACTGCGTGATAATGAGAACCACCCCCCGAAAACTCCCGGTCGATGATCGGAAGCGTAGATGGCGGAGAGGGTGGGATTCGAACCCACGGTCGCCAAAGGCGACACACGCTCTCCAGGCGTGCCTGTTCAGCCACTCCAGCACCTCTCCGTTGCTGTTCGTGCCTGCGACAACGTCAGCTACTGGCAAGCTGTCGCTGTCACCCTCTGACCGGCGGAGAGGGTGGGATTCGAACCCACGAGGCATTTCTGCCTACCGCTTTTCGAGAGCGGCACCATCAACCACTCGGTCACCTCTCCCCAATCGAACTACCAATTATAACACAGAGGTCCGCCTCCGCTTGCCGGCCCTTGGACGTCCCTCTATCCGTGTAGTATGATTGCCTCACTGTGCGCGACCGCAGGAGCCGTCTGTGATCTGGTTCCAGTTCGTTCTCTGCCTGGCAATCATCCTATTTGCGGGAACGAGGCTCGCCCGGTACGGCGATACTATCGCCGATGAGTCGAGGTTGGGCCGCATCTGGATCGGGGTTGTGCTCATCGCCTTCATCACCACCATGCCTGAACTGGTCACCGGGGTGAGTTCGGTGGCTCTGGTCGGCTCGCCCGATCTAGCTTTGGGCGTCGTCCTGGGAAGCTGCTGTTTCAACCTTCTCATCGTGGCGTTGCTGGATATCCGACACACCCGCACACCGGTCCTCACAATGGCGAGCCCGAGGCATGCGCTAACGATCAGATGGGGGACCATGCTCATCGCCATCGCAGGCGCAGGAATAGCCTTCGGTGGCGTGGCTATCCCCTCGATTCCCGGGTGGCTGGGTATCCCGAGCATCCTCATCCTCGCGCTGTACTTGCTGGGCATGTGGTGGATATTCCGTCGCGAGCGCAGCCACCGTTCAGATGCAGCCCCACCGGTCTCAGCCGCTCCTGACAGTCTCTCTATGAGAGCGGTGGGCATCAGATTTGCCGTGGCGGCAGCAGCAGTCATCGCTGCCGGCATATGGCTGTCGTATATCGGCGACGGGATCAGTGAGACCACCGGGTGGGGCGGCACGTTCGTCGGGGCTTTGTTCCTTGCCATCACGACCTCGGCACCCGAACTGGTGATCGCCTTCACTGCCCTCCGCATCGGTGCCGTGGCCCTGGCGGTGGCCGGTCTGCTGGGGGCGAACATGCTGAATATGGCCATTCTGGTCCCGATTGACCTCGCTCACGGAGCAGGGTGTGTTCTTGCGGCTGTGTCAAGCAGTCAGCTCATTATTGCCGGCGTGGCGATTACGATGAGCCTGGTGGTGATTGCCGGGCTGAGGTTTGGCCGCAGTCGTAAACTCCTCAGGATAGCCAGCTGGTATGCGCCCGTGTTGATCGCGTTCTATATAGTCGGCGCCTATGCCCTGTTTGCATCAATTTCAGGTATGTGGTAAATTGTGGACTGCTGGATAGTGGCTCTCAGGTCAAGTCAAAGGCCGGCCCCTGTAGCTCAGAGGATAGAGCACTGGCCTCCGGAGCCAGGTGCAAGGGTTCGAGTCCCTTCAGGGGCGGTTTCAGATTAGAGTCGGATTCTCCTATGAGTAAACTCATCGAGATAAGATGGCACGGCAGGGGCGGATTGGGGGCTGTGACTTCGGCGGAGTTAGTTGCCCGTGCTGCTATAAATGAAGGCAAGTATGCCCAATCCTTTCCCAGCTTTGGACCTGAGAGACGGGGCGCGCCGGTGCTCGCTTTCCTCAGGGTGAGCGATGAACCTATCAGAATCCGGACGGTAATACACCGCCCGGACGCAGTGGCAGTGCTCGACCCGGGCTTGTTACACGCAGTCGATGTGACGGCGGGGCTGAAGAACGGAGGCACGATCATAATCAACTCGCGAAAATCGCCCGCTGAACTGAAGTCTGAGTTCAAATTCGAGTGGCCGGTAGCCTCTGTGTACGCCACGAAGATAGCCCGAGAGACGATAGGCCTGCCCATTACCAACACGTCGATGATCGGTGCGCTACTGAGGGTTATCGAAATCGTTAAGATAAACTCTCTGATGGCTCAGTTTCAAGAACGCTTCGGGTTTCGGGCCAAGGGAAATATCGAAGCCATGAGAAGAGCTTACGATGAGACGGTGGTGCAGGAGTAAGCAATGACGGACAAGCTAACCTGGAAGGACATGGAAGTAGGCAATATTGTGAAAGAAGCAGGCAATGCCTGCTTCCGCAGGACCGGCGACTGGAGAACAGAGAGACCCATACTGGACAAGGACAAATGCATCAAATGCGCTCTATGCTGGCTGTATTGTCCCGATGCGTCCATAAAGCCCGGTGAGGACGGGTATTACGAGGCCGACCTCTATTACTGCAAAGGGTGCGCGATCTGCGCCAGAATATGTCCCGTGGAAGCTATAAGCATGACAGAAGAGGAGGAGAGATGAGCCGAAGAGTGGCGTTAGAAGCCTCCCATGCGGTAGCGGAGGCAACCAGGATGGCCGATGTCGATGTCATCTCTGCCTACCCGATAACACCGCAGACGCATATCCCGGAGCGTCTTGCCGAAATGGTCGCCTACGGTGATCTGGATGCTGCTTATATACCGGTGGAATCAGAGCATTCGGCCATGAGCGCTTGTCTGGGAGCCGCTGCGGTAGGCGCCCGGACCTTCACGGCCACCGCCGGACAGGGACTGGAGCTCATGCACGAGGTGGTATACGTTGCCTCCGCAATGAGATACCCTGTGATCATGGCGGTAGCCAACAGGGCCCTTTCGGCACCGTTGAGCGTCTGGGGCGATCACTCCGACGCCATGGCGGTGCGCGACACGGGCTGGATACAGGTGTTCTGTCAGAACAGCCAGGAGGCGTTCGACCTGACAATATGGGCCTTTCGCGTCGGAGAAGATCCTCAAGTGTTGCTGCCGGTTATGGTCCATCTGGACGGGTTTACGCTGTCACACGTAACCGAGCCGGTCCTGCTACCGGAACAAAGCGAGGTGGATAGGTTCCTCCCCAGGTACCACTACCGGTTCGCACTGAACCCCGATCAGCCCATGACTCATGGAGCGTTCGGCCCTCCAGAAATATACGCAGAGACGAAGCTGGCTCAAGCAGTGGTGTTCGACAACTGCAAGAAAACCATACTCCAGGGGTGGCAGGAGTTCCGAGACATTTTCGGGCGCCACTATAACCCGGTGGAGGAGTACAGGACGGAAAACGCCGAGACACTGCTTCTGACCATAGGCAGTTTCACTGAGACGGCGAAGATCGTGGTAGATGCAAGGCGGGAGAAGGGCGAGGCCGTAGGGCTGATAAGCCTGCGTCTGTGGCGCCCCTTCCCATTTGAAGAGTTTCGCCGGGCTGTGAGAGGGGCAAAGACACTGATAGTCTTCGAGAGGGCTATATCCTTCGGCCTCGGGGGGCCCGTGGTTGCCGAGGTCAGGTCTGCCCTGTACGACGAAGAGACAAGGCCCAAAGTTGCCAGCATCATAGGCGGTCTGGGCGGTCGCGACATGTCCGAAGAGGACTTCGAGTATGTTATCGATAGAGGTAGAGAAGTCGCTGAAAAGGGCTCCGACAGGGTGCTTGAGACGGTCGGCATACGGGGCGAATCGGAAGCGCTCAAGCGATAGCTGTATATAAAGGATAGGAAATGGCAATAACGGAAGTGAAGTTCGGCGACAGGCTGCTAACGTCCAAGGAGTTTCTGGCCGAAGGGCATAATTTCTGCATCGGTTGCGGCGAGCCCATGGCGATCAGAATGGTCCTGAAGACTCTCGGGGAGAACGTGATAATGGCCATGGCAACCGGCTGTGATGAGGTAACTACCACTCCGCTCCCCTATACGTCCTGGCGGATACCCTGGATGCACACGCTTTTCGAGAACACAGCGGCCGAGATCTCGGGTGTGGAGGCCGGACTCAAGATCCTGATGAAGAAAGGCAGGATTCCTGAGAGGCGTATCACCTGCATCGCCATGGCCGGAGACGGCGGAACAAGCGATATCGGGCTGCAGGCTCTGTCGGGCGCACTGGAGAGAGGCCATGACTTCGTGTACATCTGTCTTGACAATGAAGCCTACATGAATACTGGAATCCAGAGGTCGAGTTCTACACCATACGGCGCTTCGACCACCACAGCTCCGGCCGGGAAAATGAGCATGGGGCAGATCACCCGCAAGAAGAACATCGTGGCCATCGCGGCCGCCCATGGCATACCATACGTGGCAACGGCCTCGCCCAGCTACCACTTTGACCTGATGAGAAAGGTGAGAAAGGCGGCCGATACGAAAGGGCCGGCCTATGTGCATATCCTGACGCCCTGCCCCACGGGCTGGAGGTGTGGCGGTGATATCACGGTGCAGATAGGTCAGCTCGCCGTGCAAACCGGCGTCTTCCCCCTGTATGAGATAGAGCATGGGCGTTACCGGCTCAACGCTGATCCCCCGAGGCTCAAACCCATTGAGGAATACCTGAAGCTACAGGGACGATACCGGCACTTGACAGACGATCACGTGGCAAGAATCCAGGAGATGGTAAACGAGGACTACGCCGGACTCAAAGAGAAAGCGGCCTGTTTTCCAGTCGAAGCGAAGGAATAGCAGATGATGGTGTCAACAACAAAGAGCAAAGGTCTACCGAAGGCTTCCGGGGCGGTGAAGAAGGCTGTCGGCAGCTATGGGAAGGACAAAGAGGCGCTAATCCAGGTCCTTCTTGATCTGCAGGCGGTGTTTGGATGGTTGCCACCGGGGGTCTTGAGAGAAGTGAGTGAGCAACTGGATGTGCCTGTCGTACAGGTCTACCGAATCGCCAGCTACTATAAGGCTTTCAGCCTTCAGCCCAGGGGCCGGCACATTATCAAGGTCTGCATGGGCACGGCATGCCAGGTGCGTCGTTCGCCGCAGCTTCTGAACACCATCTCAGCCGTCTTGAAGATGAAGCCGTGCGAGACCTCGACAGACGGGCGGTTTACTCTGGAGACGGTCAACTGCCTTGGCTGTTGTGCGATGGGTCCTGTGGTTGCGATCGACGACGTGTACCACAGCAACCCTTCGACTGCCGACCTCCAGAAGGTATTTGAGTCGGCTGAATAGAGGCAAACTATGGCAAGTAAGAGAATCTCCTCGGCAAAAGAGCTCGAGCAACTGGGAAGGGATATTGCCTCGAAGGCAGATCCGGACAAGCGTATCGTCAGCATATGCACGATGTCGGTCTGCGGACAGAGTCGGGGCAGCGGCGCTATTGCCGAGAGATTTGCAGAGGAGATCAGGCGCGCCGGTCTCGAGGAGAAGGCAGAGGTAAGGCAGACGGGATGCCAGGGGTTCTGTGAGAGAGAGCCGGTGGTCATCATCTTCCCGGAGGGCTTCTACTATGTTAACGTCGAGCCTGACGATGTTCCCGAGATCGTTTCGGCGACACTGAGCAAGGGCGAACTGGTCGAACGGCTTCTCTATACCGATCCTACCACGGGTGAACGAGCAGCCAAAGAATCGGATATTCCATTCTACAGCCACCAGATGCCCATCGTATTCGGCGACAACCGGCGTATAAACCCCAGGGAGATAGATGATTACATAGGTCTCGGGGGATACGGTGCACTCTCGAAAGCTCTGTTCCAGATGTCTCCGGAGCAGGTCCTGGACGAGGTGAAGAAATCGAACCTGAGGGGCAGGGGTGGCGGGGGATTCCCAACGGGACGAAAATGGGAAACGACCCGGAACGCTTCTGGGGAGACGAAATACGTGCTGGTTAACTGCGATGAGGGAGATCCCGGCGCATATATGGACAGGTCTATCATGGAAGGAAACCCGCACTCCGTACTAGAGGGGCTTCTTATCGGTGCCTATGCCATAGGATCACACGAAGGTTTCATTTATGTTCGCGACGAGTATCCCCTCGCATATGACAACACGATTCAAGCCGTGAAGCAGGCCGAGGAATATGGACTCATTGGAGAGAACATACTCGGATCGGGATTCGATTTCAGGGTTAGTGTACACCGTGGAGCAGGGGCATTCGTATCGGGAGAGTCGACTGCGCTCATGAATGCCATCGAGGGTAGAGTTGGTGAACCCCGGATGAAGTATATTCGGACTGCGGTAAGCGGTCTAAAAGGAATGCCGACGTGCTTGAACAACGTGGAGACCTGGGCAAACGTCCCGCTCATCATCAACAGAGGATCTGAGTGGTTCAACTCGATCGGTACTGAAGGAAGCAAGGGAACCAAGATCTTCTCGCTGGTAGGCAAGGTAAACAATACGGGGCTCGTGGAAGTGCCTATGGGCATGACCCTCAGGCAGTTGGTCTACGACATCGGTGGCGGCATACCGCAGGGGAACAAGCTTAAGGCAGTGCAGACAGGAGGACCTTCCGGAGGGGTTATACCCGAGCAGTACCTGGACACTCCGATCGATTTCGATGAACTCACCAAGCTTGGTTCCATGATGGGGTCCGGTGGGATGGTGGTTATGGATGAGGATACCTGCATGGTAGACACAGCGAGGTACTTCATCAGCTTCTGCTGTGAGGAGTCCTGCGGGCAGTGCAGTCCCTGCCGGGAAGGGTTGAGGATGCTGCGGGAGATCCTGAATGATATCTGTGAAGGCAAGGGGCAAGAGGGCGACATAGAAGCGATTGAGGACATCGCTGAGGTAATGCAGGATGCTTCGCTATGTGCGCTGGGTGGCACCGCGGCCAACCCGGCGCTTACCACTCTGAAGTACTTCCGGGATGAATACGAGGCCCACATCAGAGAACAACGCTGTCCGGCGCAAGCCTGCCAGGCACTCACTTGCTACTACATTGACCCTGCCCTGTGTACCGCCTGCCTGATCTGCCGCCGTAACTGCCCCACGGAAGCGATTTACGGGGAGAAAGGCATAGTACACTGGATCGACCAGGAGAAGTGTATAAAGTGCGATACGTGTTTTCAGGTTTGTCCCCCTCGTTTCAGCGCCGTAAGAAGGATATCGGGAGAGCCCCTCCCCGAGCCTCCCGCTCCCGGCACCAGGGTTACCCGTGAGGAGAAGGGGTGAGTTGATATGACGGTAGAACTGCAGATAGACGGAAAGGAAGTCAGGGCAGAGGAAGGGATAACCATACTGGAGGCGGCGAGAGAGGCCGGCATTGCGATTCCGACGCTCTGCTACCACACCGAACTAATGCCTCACGGTACCTGTCGGATCTGCAGTGTTGAGGTGGAGACGAGGGGCAGGATGCGAACGGTGGTCTCCTGTGGCTGTTCTGTAGAACAGGGGATGGTCGTGAAGACGCGGTCTCCCAGGATAGACAGGATTCGCAAGACGCTTATCGAGTTGCTCGCTCCCACCACAGCAGTGGACGGAGAACTTGGCGGCCAGATGAAGAAGCTGGCTAGGGAATACGGCGCCGATACTCACAGGTTTGAGTCCCGCTTCCGGGACAGACCCACTCGATGTATTCTTTGCGGACAGTGTGTACGCTATTGCGACGAGGTGGTCGGCGAGCACGCCATAGGTTTCATGGGCAGGGGCGTAGACCGCAGGGCGGTCTTCTTCCCGGAAAAGGCAAAGGCCTGTGTCACCTGCCAGGCCTGCTTCAATCTGTGTCCCACGGGCAAGATCCCCTCGGAGACCGACTTCGTGGTTTTCGATGGGTTCTCTGTCGATGACTACCTGGCCGGCGAACTGTAAGCCGGCGCTTCCTCAGGCTGAACCAGTGAGAGTTCCGGTCCCAGCAGCCATAGCGGCAGGATCAGGCCTTGCTCCAGGCGGCATTTCCATCTAGAATAAGAAGATCCGGTGCGCTATTGGTGATGCGTCCTCTAGCATCTCTCCGGTAGCAGCCAATAACGGGGTGTGGCGCAGTGGCTAGCGCGCATGGTTTGGGACCATGAGGTCGGAGGTTCGAATCCTCTCACCCCGACCATGAATAGGGGAGCGGAGGCTTAGACCTCATGGCTCGTGAAAACGGCTGAATATAGAGCAAATGTGGATTAGACCTCATGGTCTGTCCGGGGCGGGTCCATACGATGACCAATGCACTGGTCTACGAGCAAACCAACGAGATGCTTCGGCTCAGTGGTTCCTCCGCCCTTATGAGTCGCCTCCTCCGAGGAGTAGTCTGAGTTCCGAAATATGCTCCTGCTCGTCCGCGATGATGTGCCGCAAGCTGTGCTCTAGCTGAAAATACTCGTATTTCAGTTCGCCTCTCATCTCTCGAACCTTTTCCAGGATACCGGTATAGACGTCCACGGCATGCTTTTCGTCGTTGAGGTTCACCCTCAGGATCTCCGGTACTGTTCCAGCGGGGTGCCGTTCTGACATATCCATGGAGGGAACTCCATCCAGGTAGTCGCCGATCATCGTTCTGAACATCTCCTCATGCTTCAGTTCGTCGGCAGCTATCTCCTTTAACCTGGCGATTATCGGCTCCGCATTCAGTCCGTCCACCTGTTCCGTGTGTGCCAGATACTGGATCCTTGCTGCATGCTCCAGTTCCAGGGCGTCATTCAGCATCTTGACCAATTCTTGCTTTGGCATAGCTATCTCCTCCTTTCTTGCTCCGGTGATTACAACCGTAATCATACTCAGTTCTGTGAAGTGTGACCGGCGTGTGCTGCCATGATACTCACTTGAGTGAGGAAAAGTCATAAAATAGAGGGCAAAAATGTTACAAAACTATGACATTTGTGCAGAGGTTCCAGCGTCACCGGGAGGTCTACGGCGTTGATCGGCATTGACATTGCGGGCTTATCGTCATATCCACCTTAGCAGCAGTGTTAAGGCAACGTCCAGGGTCATGGCATTAGTCTCCCGGGGCCGCCACGTGGCTGTCTAATTTGCATCTTATTCCTTCGTCTGCGCTCTCTCGTTCAGCCTGCGGAGGAGGCTATCTATGGCATTGGGGTGATGTTAGGCGAAGAACAGGAATGGCGCCGTGCGAGAATCGGAGGTGACCAGGGGCTTGGTGGACAGGATCTTCTTCGGCCAGCCTTTGTCCGACTTCCGCGGCCCAGCCATGGCCTGAGGAGGGACCCCACAGGCGCCGGCGAAGGAGTCCTTGTCAGTGGCCATGAACCTACTTCGGACCCCCGTTATGCCTACGGCGGAACTCGCATCATGGACTATGCCTTTAAGCTGTGCCTGAGGAGTCGGGCTTGGCTTTCAAAAAAGGAATCGTCAGAGGGTATTTCCACAACTCACCCCGGCCCGCCTTGACGGCTGCCATTATGCAGAAAATCACATCGAGCACAAATATAACGCCGAGCAACACGAATCCGATAAAGGCGAGGATAAGAATGCCGGACACAATCGAATATATGATGAAACTGAGCTGCCAGTTTAATGCCATCCGAGCATGATTCTTAACTCGTTCTTCTTTGGTAACGAGAAGGATGATCAACGGTCCCAGCCATCCGGTAAATAGGCCCAGGATATGCGCCAGCACCGGTAGAGTGTTGTCACCCCGTCCGGCTACTCTCGCACCGCATTTGGTACATATTCCGGTCATGGCAGTTGTTGCCGCACCACATGCGGGGCAAAAGCCGCTGCCGGCCATTGGGCTGGCTCCACAATCGAGGCAGAACTCAGGAGTCCCTGTTAGCTCTTTTCCGCAGCTTCTACAGTACATATTCCCTCCTCATCGAAGCCGGGTTTTCGCATTTTCATTGGCGAAAGGAGTTTTGCGACCTAGCTATTTGTGAAGGCGACTGTACTCCAACGACCCAGCATCTGTCAATGCCCCTGCGCTGTACTTAATGCTAGATGATTACACTACAGCCACGCGAGCCGAATCGACGAGCTTGATGCCGTTGAGGCACTTGCTCCGACCTTGGCACTCGCGCGTTTCGTGATCCCGCGCTCTGGTCGAGAACAGCCACTTCATTGTGTGCCCGATCGGGATTCGGGATGCAGGACTCAGGGCAGACGAGCATCTTCACGCA
>PWRA01000018.1 GCA_003556385.1 Dehalococcoidia bacterium
CGGGTATACCCAGATAAGCGACACTGAACTGTTACATCTCACCAGCCTTACAGAGCTGGTCAGTCTTCTACTTCATGGTAACCAGGTAAGCGACACCTCGCCCTTGGTTAGCCTCATCAGCCTGACGCACCTCAACCTTCATAGTAACCAGATAACCGATATATCCCCATTGGCCAGCCTCACCCGGCTGACATCGCTCGATGTTCATAGCAACCCGATAAGCGATATCTCGCCCCTGGCCGACCTCATCAACCTGACAGAACTTGGGCTGAGCGGTCACCAGATAAGCGATATATCGCATGTGGTCGACCTAACCAGACTGACATCGCTCATCCTTCCGTATAGCGACATAAGCGATATCTCCCTACTGTCCGACCTCACCAACCTGACATCGCTCTGGATCAGTTCGAACCAGATAAGCGACATCTCGCCGCTTGCCGGCCTCACCAACTTGACGCTGCTCAGGCTGCACCACAACCAGATAAGCGATACATCGCCGCTTGCTGGCCTGATCAACCTGACATGGCTCTCCCTGAATAACAACCAGATAAGTGACATAGAGCCGCTTGTGTTGAATGTTGGGCTTTCACAAGGAGACAGAGTTGACCTCTGGGACAATCCGCTGAGTGCGGATTCCATCAGCATATACATACCGGAGCTTGAGGCAAGGGGCGTGACTGTGGATTACTAGAACGCAGGCAGTTTAGCCAGGGTTATCGGACGACCGAGGGCGTATTCTCTCACCTGCCTTTATTGCTGCACTGCTGACAGGCATATAGCGATCTGCTGGACAAAGGGATCAAGGCCGAGATAGCCCGCTACGTTCTTCCCAACGCCTGTGAGACCCAGATCATATGCACCTGGAACTTCCGCGAGATCAGGCACATCATCAAGCTGCGTACATCCAAACGAGCACTGCCTGAGTTCAGGGCGGTGGCCGAAGAAATGCGGAAGATCGTGAAGGAAGTCGCCCCCCAGGTGTTCGCCGACCTGTAAACGGTACCCTATAGAGCGCAACCCAAACCGGGTCCCAAGGAACTGACGGCGTGCGACGCATGCTGATAAACGCCGGGATGATTTATGGCCACAGTCTTGCCACGTGGCGGTTGCGCTCAGTCGAACAGCTTTCCGCCGCACACTATAGCCGGATTTCCCTTTCTAGCCAGGGGACGTGCTCATGCTGCGGCTTCCAGAACAAGCCTTCCCAATGGAAGCTATGGTGCGAACTCCCTCAATGGAGTTCAAAGAAACTGAGTTTATCAAGGCGCTTAAAGTTGTGCCAGGAATCTATCCAGCGGACGGTACCAGAGCGGCAGCGCATTGCTAGAGACTGAGTCTGTGCCCCGCCGGCAAAGTAGCGTACCCCTTTCAGTAATTCGCCGCTACTGACCCCGGTGGCAGCAAAAAAGACATCTTCACTATCTATAAGGTCCTCCGTCTTGTAGACCTTATCAACTTCAACTCCCGCGGCTACGGCGGCCTTTCTTTCGCTGTCATCACGCGGCCAACCCTTACATTGGATGCCGCCACCAATGCAGTGTATCGCCGCAGCGGAGAGGACCCCCTCTGGCGTGCCCCCAATGCCCATAAGCGCGTCAACCTCTCTTCCAGGCAGAGCTGCGTCTATACTCGCTGCAACATCACCGTCAGAAATCAACTTGACCCTGGCGCCAGCACTCCGAATATCCGTTAGCAACTGTTCGTGCCGCGGCCTATCCAAAACCACCACCGTAAGCTCCGATATCTTCCTCCGCTTAGCTTTGGCTATGTTCTTCAAGTTTTCCCCCACAGGTGCGTTGATATCTATGCAGTCTTTTGCTTCTGGTCCGGTAACAATCTTATTCATATATACGAACTCTATGGGGCAGTGCATCGTCCCCCTGGCCGCAAGCGCTACTACAGAAACAGCTCCGGGAAGACCCCTGGCGACAAGCGTAGTCCCGTCAATGGGATCAACAGCAATATCAACCTGTAAATCTGAGGCATCACCAATGCGCTCTCCTATATATAACATGGGAGCGTGGTCCTTTTCCCCTTCTCCAATGACTACGATTCCGTCCATCTGGATATAGCCCAGCGTATAACGCATGGCAGCTACCGCTGCCTCGTCTACCAGTGTCTTATCACCCCTGCCCAGATAACGAGCGGCGGCCATGGCCGCCGCTTCGGTGACCCTCACTAGTTCCATGGCAATATTTCGTTCAATCGGTTGCTGATAATTTGCTACTCTCATATTCACTTGCCCACGCTCAATTAGGACAAAACAAATAACACCTGATCAGTTGTACTGCTATATTAGTTCAAACATGCGACAGGGTCAAGACAGGTCAGCAAGAGCACATATCAGGCCCATCGCTGGCAGGAGCAACCCCTGGCAGGGAGAAGCGCTGCCCTGGTCGACAGGCGAGGCAGAAAGGGTCGTGATCCTGTAGAGTATGAAAACCGCAAGGTCACGGAGGCTGTGAGGGCGATGGATATCACGGTCAACGGCAAGAAGGTGCTGCGGCACTTGCGCTCACCGGGATTGACCCAGTCGAGGAAGGTGAAGGGCTTAGCTTGGATACGTCGAGCAGTGGTTAAGCCGTGGTCAGCCAACACCTATCGGGAGGCCGATCTCAACTATGTCTGGGCGTTTGACGGCAATGCCTACCTGTGCGCCATCATCGACGCCTGGGACAGAGATATCGTGGGTGACGTCTTCTCCGACCGCTGCCGCGCCATATAGGCAGTCCGGGCTCTGGAGAAGGCTGTCCTCTATCGCTTCAGCGGCAAAGTGCTTGGGGGCCACCATTTGACGTTAAGGGCGGACAGAGGCGCACAGTGCGGTGTGGGGAAGGGGGGACTCGAACCCCCACGCCTTTCGGCACATGATCCTAAGTCATGCTCGTCTGCCAATTCCGACACTTCCCCGTAAACCTGAGTTAGCTACAGAGGAGCCGACTGGAGAAGTTAACCAAAAGTTAACCGAAAAGTTAACC
>PWRA01000065.1 GCA_003556385.1 Dehalococcoidia bacterium
GCCACCAGGGACGATATCTTCACCGATTACACGCAAGAGGCCTTCGAGCGCGAGTTCGGGCAGTATTTCGCCATTCAGGACTGTGTACCCGTCACCGATTCGGAAAGAGTCCTCTACTTGATGGAGGTTACTCAGTCATGAAGAAGAAGTTGATCATCCACCCTGCGCTGTTTGCTGTATTCCCCTTTCTCTTCTTCTACGCCCACAACGTACAGGACTTACAGCAACTGAGAGCCGTCTGGGTAGCCCTGGTGGTTGGAGCATCCGTCGGACTGGCGTTTCTGGCATGGAGGCTGTTCCGATGCTTCCTGAAGGACAGGACGAAGGCGGCCCTGGCAACAACCCTGCTCATCTTTCTTCTCTTTTTCTACGGACATCTCTACGGTATTCTGGAAAACTGGGCTTCCATCGTAGCCGGCCACGGTTACCTGATTGCTGCGATGCTGGCGGCATTCGGATTGGGCGTCTATCTGATCAGGCGCGCCCGTCGGGACTTAGGCACAATTACCAGGGCGCTCAACGTGGTAGCCGTAGTGCTGATTGCCATGAACGCCGGCACAGTCATCTCTCATGAGGTCTCGGCGCACCGGGCAGCGTCAGCCTGGACAGGCATCACAGAAGAGGTGGCTCTGCCCGATGTAGACTTCATGCCCGACATCTACTTCATAATCCTCGATGAGTATGCCCATCCCGACACGATCAAAGAACACTATGGCTACGATAACGAGCAGTTCATAGAGGGCCTGGAGGAAAGGGGTTTCTTCGTCGCACGCAATAGCACCACGCATACTGATAAGACGGCAAGGGCAGTCGCTTCGATCCTGAACATGGAATATGCTCCCGAGACAGAACCACTAAGGGCCGCCTGGCGGAGGATCAACCAGAACAGAGTGATCGATTATTTCCAGGCTATGGGCTACACATGCATCTATTTCGGTCATTATCATGAGCTGGGCCGGTATGAAATCAACGCCGACATGTACGTCAACTACTACGAGGATGCCGACTATCAGCCCCTTATGGCTGAGATGGCGAGTTACCTGCTGAGGAATCCCGCTTTCAGTCCGTTTCACGACTCTGTTGGCGGAGAGCGTTACGAGGACTATTATCGAGAGGGGCTCCTCAATACGCTCGACCACCTCGGCGAAGTGCATGAAATGGAAGGACCAAAATTCGTGTTCGCCCACATCATGGCGCCCCACGTACCGTTCGTCGTCGGCCCTGACGGAGAGCACGTGGAGGCGGAGGATTTCTATAACTATGACGACGAGGAATTCTACCTGGGTCAGTATATCTATATCACGCAGGAGGTTACCGGGATAATAGATGACCTGTTGAACGAATCCGACACGGAGCCAATCATTATCATCCAGTCCGACCATGGACCCCGATGGGTTGAGGGGTGGGAGAAGATACTGAACGCCTTCTACTTACCGGACGACGACCACGAACTGCTCTGCGATTCCATATCCCCGGTCGATACCTTCCGCTTCATCTTCAATCACTACTTCGACGCCGGTTTCGAGCCTTCGGAAGACGCCAGGCCGTAGAAGGTCATGGTCCATTTGCCCGGCGAAGCCGGGCCACAGCACCAACATGACGGCACCCGGCCTGCCGGTTCAGCGCAAATCTCTTGCCGGCCGGTTGGTAGCAGCTTCAGATGCGCAGCCATGTGTCCGGCCGACGCACCCGCTTATTGAAGAATACTCACGCCGAAGGGCTGTGTGTAAGTAACGCCGCCTTCGCCGGTTAGCTCTGCCCGGATGTATGCCCCAATGTTGGCGGTATTATGGAAATCCAGAGCGGCCCCCCGGTGGATGACGGATCCGTCCGATATCCAGGCCACCGCTTCCCAGCCATCGCCGTTGATAGCAACGACACCCCCGTCGTTGTCGACAAGAATGGACTTGATCACCGGAGCGGCCGACCCGTAGGAGAAATAGAAGCTGCCTCTTTCCATTGCAGACCGAAGCTCTGCCTCGGAAAGCTCGGGAAGAGGGAAGACGTTGAAGGCACGGCCCAGGTGCCACATTATGTGCAGGTCATCGTTGGCAAAGCCCCAAACCGGCCGCTCCGGCATGAGCATGGTCAGAACAAGGTCCCAGATCTCATGGTCCTGGAGCGGGAGTTTGCCGTTGGCCACCTCCATGCCGATCAGATGGGGGAGTTGCGAGTACAACGAAGCGTAAAACTGTGGTGGATAACCATGGTAGCCGGGATGGAAAAACACGGCCAGTCCGTTATTTTCAGCGATGCCAGTCAATATCTCTTCCTCGCTGACGTTCGCTGAACGTCCTATGCCGCCGATGACAGGTAAGTATCGCCTGCTGACGATATTATAATCGCAAAAGTAGCTTCCGATATGGTGCGCATGGGATATCTCGTTGCCCTGCACCGCCAGCATGCCCAGGTCCTCGGGGTTGCGCCCATACTCCTCCCACGGCCAGGTGACAGCGTCATGATCGGTCAGGGCCAGGATGTGGTAACCGGCGCGGTGATAGGCATCGATCACCTGGGCCACGCTATGCAGTCCGTCGCTCTGCCGCGTGTGCGTATGCAGGTTGGCCTTATACTGGGCATGCCTGTACCAGTCGACATCTTGATAAGGATTGGCCAGGACCAGATCGTTGCGCGGAGCGATGTACACCTCGGCAACCATAGCAGAGACCTCGAGCCCCACGCCACCCAGAGTCAGCAGGTTCGACACGACCAGCACAACCAGTGCAATCAGCAGTATGGCTGCTGCGGTCCTCTTTTTCGACGGCCATACATTCATTGTCTCACCCTCCAGGGGCGCCCGGCTTCACTTCTACGATGATCTGACTGCTCACCGTCCGGGGCACCATTCGCAGATGGTGATGAGCGATTCCTCTACGACAACAACGGGGCAGAAATCAATCGCCGCACGTTACCGAATCTGCAAAGCTCAGTCGCCTCTCTCCGACAGGTATTGACTTGCCTGTCAGGGGATGTTAGACTAACGTGACAAGGCTGACATGACACGCTTGACATGACAAGGCTAGCATGTTCCAGGAAGTTTGTCAACATGAGGGCATAGTCCTATGAGTCGCTGGTTCTTTATCACCAATCATGGCGCGGTGCTGCTGGCCATTGCCAGGCATAACACGGTAAAGGCGATCGACATCGCATCGGAAACGGGCTTAACCGAGCGCACTGTGCGCCGGATTATCGCGGAGCTCATCGACGAAGGATATATCACCAGGGAGCGGGAAGGCGGCATTAACCGGTACGGTTTGAATGCCAGCCTCCCTCTGCGCCGCCCGGAGATGCGGGACAGGCAAATCCGAGACCTCGTGAATTTGTGGGGATCCGGCACGGAGAAACGGCGAACCCGGAGGAAACCATAGCGCAGGCCCTGCCTGATAAGTGGTGTTAAGCTGGCATGGCACGCGAATGTGACAAGGGGAAACTTGCGCAGCGAGCCTTCCCGGCCAGGGGGGAAACCGCTCCGGGCTGAGCGAAGTGACGTCCTGTTGGCCGGGTGGTCGTGAGGTGAGCGTTGAACTCGTGAGAGACGACTACTGCACCCTCTCCACCTTGAGCAGGTTGGTGGAGCCGCTTGCGCCGATGGGAATGCCGCCGGTGATCACGACCAGGTCTCCCGGCCCGGCCAGGCCCACGTCGCTGGCAAGACCGACCCCGATAGCGAATAGCTCGTCTACCGACGTGGGCAGAGCAATCTGGAAGGGGTAGACCCCCCAGCGCAGCATCAGCTGCTCCACGACAACGGCATCGGGAGTTATGGCCAGAATGGGTATCTTCGGGTGGTATTTGGACAGACGAACCGTCGTGCTCCCCGACCACGTAAAGGCCACCAGCGCCGCCGCCCCCAGGGCATGGGCTGTGTGACAGGCGCTGTAGCTTATCAGTTCGTCCGTATTCTGCTCCAACCACTTGCCCCTCTCAAGGAGTATCCGCTCGTAGGGTAACTCGCGTTCCGCCTGTTGAGCGATCCTGGACATCATCTTCACCGCCTGTAGCGGGTAGCTGCCGATGGAGGTCTCGGCCGAGAGCATGACCGCATCCGTGCCGTCGAAGATGGCGTTGGCTACATCGGTGACCTCGGCCCGCGTCGGCCGCGAAGCAGTGGTCATCGACTCCAGCATCTGCGTAGCCGTGATCACGGGCTTGGCCGCCCTGTTGCACTCTCTGATGATCTTCTTTTGTACCAGCGGCACCCTCTCCAGGGGGATGTCCACACCCAGGTCTCCCCGGGCGACCATTATGCCGTCGCTGGCTTCCAGTATAGCGCTGAACTTCTTGACGGCGGCCCCCTGCTCAATCTTGGCGATAATGGGGATGCCGGCATTGCTCTCGCGCAAGATATCTCTCACCCCTTGAACGTCGTCGGCATCCCTGACAAAGGAAAGCGCGATGAAATCGGGCTGTTGCTCGATGGCAAAGGCGATGAGTTCCCGCAAGGCCCCGGTTATGAAAGGACCCGACGTACGCATACCGGGCACCACCAGGCCGCGCCCCTCCGTGAGCACCCCTCCCACCACCACTCTGCACTTGACCTCTGCGTCCCGTCTCTCCAGCACCTTGAGCTGCATTGCGCCGTCGGCCAGCAACACGGTATCGCCCACCCTTATGTCCTGGGGCAACGTGGGCAGGTTGACCGGCACTACCTCTGCGTCCCCCAACTTTCGACTGGTGCTGAGGACGACCTCAGCGCCTTTCTTAAGCCGGGCCTCGCCGTCCTTGAGCTTGCCGGTACGGTATTTCGGTCCGGGCAGGTCCATCAGTATGGCAACGGGCACAGCCAGGCTCTGCGATAGCTTCCTGACGGTCTCGATATGGCGGGCGTGTTCCCTGCGGGTCCCATGGGAAAGGTTGAGCCTGGCGACATTCATGCCGGCCCTGATGAGCTGCCGGATCAACGCGGCCGAACCGGTCGCGGGACCGATGGTGCATACGATCTTGGTCCGCCTTTCGAACAGCTTTGAGCGCTTCATATCACCGCCTTCCTATGCTTCAGCACCGCCCGTCAATAGCTCCGGTACCAGCCCTCGGACACCGGGGGAAACCGGCCGGCCTCAGCGCCCATTCTGTCATACCAGGGCCTGCCGTGGCGACCGGCTATCTCAGCCAGCTCCTGCAATCTCGGAGCAGCCGTGCTACGGAAGAAGGCCAGTCTCTCCTCGCGGGAGGCGATGCGGGCGCCCTCCTGCCACAGGGCACGTCCGGCCAGGAAACCGGAAGCCCCCGCCTGGCAGGCGAGCTGTACCTGCTTCTTGAACGAGTCGAAGTCGACGCCGGCACTGAGCAGCACCCAGGGCAGCCGGGATGCCCGGTCCAGCTCCCGGCACAGGCCGAGCAGTCTCCCTTCGTCCTGCTCGGACTCCATGTCCGCGGGGAATTCCGCTTTCAACACGTCGATGGGCAGCGCGGTGATCCGCCGTGCGGTCTCGAACACGATCTCCGGCTTCCTCTCGGCGAACGTCCTTGCGGATGTGTCTTCTCCCTCGACAGGATAGCTGACCGGCTCGACCAGGCAGGCTATGTCCTCCTCCAGGCATTGATCGGCCAGCCTGGCTACCAGGTCCAGTTGCTTGGCAGCCACGTCCTCAAGATCGGGCCTGAAGTAGACCAGCAGTTTGACTGCGGAAGCGCCCATCTTCTTCACCTTTCCCACGCTCCAACCGGGCAGGAGTTCGGTGATCCTGGCAGCCCTGTCTCCGCTATAGCCCGTCTTCTCCATGCTCACGAGCAGGCCCTTAGAGCCCGGCACCAGGCCGGCTGCTATGGCCTGGGCTGCACCATACTCAGGGTCGAGCAGCACGGCACTGGCCACGCCTGCCACCGCCTGGCAGAGATCCAGCTTGAAGTCGACCATGTCCCGGTAGCCCACCGCGTCGGGGTCCTGCTCATTGAGCGCCCGCTTCAGCGCTCCCCTGTGGTCGACGGCCACCATGGTCATCATGCCGCGGGCGTCGGCCAGTTGCTGTAGTCCTCTTAGCTTACCGATAGATATGCTCATCAACTCACCTCCTCGCCAGGGTACCTTCGTTTCACTCACAGAGAAGCGGTCGCATCTCGAGAAGCTCGGCGTTGAGCTCCTTCTGTTTGTTCCAGGTGTCCTGAAGTGGGGTATAGGACAGCCGCCAGTTCGTCTCGCCCACCATCACTCCGCTCTTGCCGGCAGCCAGAGCCCTCACCGCGGCCACGCCCAGCTTGCTGGCCAGGACCCGGTCGCGTGCCGTAGGCGCTCCCCCGCGCTGAAGATGCCCCAGGACAACTACGCGGGCATCGATCCCCAGTTTCTCCCTCACCTCCCTGGCCACATCAAAGCTGTGGCCGGGCTCCTCGGTCTCCGCCACCACGACGATGGCGCTTCTCTTTTCGCCCTGGAAACTCCTCTGCAGATGGGAGCACAGTTCATCAACGCTAAGAGGCACCTCCGGGATAAGCAGCTCCTCGGCGCCGCCCGCTATACCGGACTCGAGGGCGATGAACCCGCTGTGACGGCCCATCACCTCCACGAAGAAGAGGCGCTCATGAGACTGCGCGGGGTCCCGGATACGGTCGATGGCCTTCAGGGCGCAGTCCACAGCGGAGTCAAACCCGATCGTGTAGTCGGTGCCGTAGACATCGTTGTCTATCGTTCCCGGCACACCTATTATGTGCACGCCGCTTTCTTCTGCCAGTTCAGTTCCGCCGCGAAACGTGCCGTCACCGCCGATGAGAATAAGACCCTTGATGCCTCTCTTCTCCAGGACCTCTATGGCCCTGGCCCGGCCTTCACGACTCATGAACTCGCTGGAGCGGGCCGTGCCCAGCATGGTCCCGCCGTGGTGGATGGTATTGGCGACGTCTTTTCTCTCCAGTGACCGGATTTCGTCCCGGATAAGCCCCGCGAAGCCGCGCCGTATGCCGAGAATCTCGATTTCGTCGGCCAGGGCAGCACGCACCGCCGCCCGGATGCAGGCATTCATGCCCGGGGCATCGCCGCCGCTGGTCATTATGGCGATCCTCTTCATAGTTCCCTCCTCAAGCTGTGGTATTTCTGCAAATTCCCCCTGTATTCGTGAGGAGCAAAGCAGAGACGCATCAAACTCGTTCCCGCTCCAGACGGGCGAAGACGGCGGCGCCGAGCACGCCCGAGTTCCGCCCCAGCGCGGCAGGAGCAAGGCGCACGGCGCGCAAAGCCTGCTCATACGCCCTTTCCCCCGCCACCTTGAAGGCCGGTTCGAACAGCATGTCGCCGATATTCGACAGTCCGCCGCCGATAACGATCAACTCCGGGTTGAATATGTTGATCAGATTGGCCAGTCCGACGCCCACATAGTATGCGGTCTGGGCAATGAGTCCCCTGGCCAGGCCGTCGCCCGCCTCGGCAGCGGCCTGGACCGTCTGCGCCGTCACTTTGTCCACGTCGCCCCCGACGTGTTCGAGAATGGAGGTGGCAGTCCCCTGCTCGATGCGGCGCCTTGCCTCCCTGGCCAGGGCCGTCCCGGAAGCAAGCATCTCCCAGCAACCCCTGTTGCCGCAGTTGCAGACCGGGCCGGCGTCATCGATCGTCATGTGCCCCACCTCGCCGGCGGCGCCGATCGTGCCGCTGTAGATCCGGCCATCAATCACTATGCCTCCGCCGATGCCGGTGCTGACCGTGACATAGATGAAGTTGCGGGCGCCGCGGGCGGCCCCGAAGTGGAGCTCTCCCAGCGCCGCGGCGTTGGCATCGTTGATCAGGTAGACCTTCGTGCCCAGGCTTTCCTGTATTATGTCCCTGAGGGGAACATCGCGCCAGCCCGGCAGGTTGGGCGATGTGTACAGAATGCCCGTCTCGGGGTTCGCCAGTCCCGGCGCGCCCACTCCCACGGCGGCCAGCCGGCCGACGGCCACATCCGCCTGCTCCAGCGCACGGTGGGCAGACTCCAGTATAGACCCGATCACCGCCTCATGGCCTTCTCTGGCCGGTGTTACGCTGTGGTCGCGCGACAGCAGGCTCCCACGGGCATCGACGACGGCGGTCAGGATCTTGCTCCCTCCCAGGTCAACCCCGAGGACTAAGTCGTCGACATGCTCCTGCAATATCTCCCCTTTGCTTCAACCGTCGAGGTCCATCTCGCCGAACTCGTCTAACTCAAAAAAACAAGTGTTCACTATTCCACTCATAGATACTGCCGAAAGGCATCGTCCGCTGCCTCACCAGCTCTGTCCCGGCGACAGGTTTCGCTGCACTCGGCCATTATTGTATACTAGCCCAGGCGATAACGGAAGGGGGTAGGTCTCTCGTGAACCACCGACAGCAGGTGCCCATCATCTACAACCTGTTCCCCCGCCTGGCGGGGACCATGCCCGACTGGACCGGGCATGCGTCCCGCGCCGCGGAGATGGGCTTCAACTGGCTCTATATAAACTCTATCCACTATCCGGGGTTTTCGGGTAGCCTCTACGCGGTGAAGCACCACTACCGGCTCAATCCCCAGTTCCTTCCTCCGGGGACGGCAGACGACGACCTCGGTGTGCTGGAGCAGACCCTGCGCGGGTTCCGGGAGGTGGGGCTGTGGCCTATCATGGACCTGATCATCAACCACACGTCGCAGGACTGTCCCCTGATCGCCGAACACCCCGACTGGTACGTCTACGATAAGAGCGGCAAGGTCGCCAGCCCATTTGCCGTCGATCCCGACGATCCAGAGAAAATAACGGTATGGGGCGACCTGGCGGAGATAGACAACGAGAAATCCGCCGACCGGGAAGGGCTGTGGGCCTACTGGGCGGAGCTTGTCAAGCGCTACCTGAGGCTCGGGTTCAAGGGGTTCCGCTGCGACGCGGCGTACAAAGTGCCCGCCGCCCTCTGGCGTTTTCTGGTCGACGAGGCGGCGGGTGTCGACCCCGAGGCGATGTTCTTTGCCGAAACGCTGGGATGCACCGAAGAGGAAGCCCTGGCACTGCATGATGCCGGGCTGCACTACTTCTTCAACAGCTCCAAGTGGTGGGACTTCACCGAGCCCTGGTGTCTGGAGCAGCACGAGGAGTTCGGCAAGATCGCCCCGTCCATCTCCTTCCCCGAGAGCCATGACACCACGCGCCTGGCCGCCGACTCAGGGGGCAACGAGGCGGTGCAGCGTCAGCGTTACGCCTTCGCCGCCATGTTCTCGGCCGGGCTGATGATGCCCATCGGCTATGAGTTCGGCTTCCGGAAGAAACTGGACGTCGTCTCGACGCGGCCTGAAGACTGGGAGACGGAGTGGTTCGATCTGCGGACATTTGTGTCGCGGGTCAACCGGCTGAAGATGGAGCAGCCGGTGCTGCAGGGCGAGGGCAAACTGAAGGCCGTCCCCGCCGAGGAGGACGTCCTTGTCCTGGAACGGCGCTCGGAGCACGCTCCCGGGCAGCGGGCCTGGGTGCTGGTGAACAAAGCCCCCGACCGGGGCGGCGAGGCGAAGCTCGACCGCCTGGCGCTCGGACCCCGGCACAGTCTGCACCGCGTTTGCCGGGATGACGCCCCTGCACTGGAGCATCCGGCACGGGGACAGCCCGTCGTGCTCGACCCGGCCGAGGTAGTACTGCTCATGGAACCGTAAGACGATGCTGAGAGTCGTCCAGGAGAGGATACAGTGAACTTCCCCAGGGCAAGCGGCATACTGCTGCACCCGACCTCGCTCCCCGGCCGGTTCGGGATCGGAGACCTGGGCCGGGAAGCCTACCGCTTCGCGGATTTCCTGGCCGGCGCCGGGCAGAGCCTGTGGCAGTTCCTGCCCCTGGGGCCCACCGGCTACGGCAATTCCCCGTACAAGTGTCTCTCCGTTTTCGCCGGCAACCCGTTGCTCATCAGCCTGGACAGGCTGGCTGAAGAAGGCTTCCTCGAAGCGGCCGACCTGGACGGCTTCCCTGCCCTCCCGCGAGACCGGGTCGACTACGGCGCGGTCATCAATCTCAAGATGCCCCTCTTGAGGAAGTCCTTCGAGGCCTTCGAGAAGACGGCTGCTCCAGGCAGGCGGAAGGATTTCGATGACTTCTGCAGGAAAAGCACCTCATGGCTGGAAACTTACGCCCTGTTCATGGCGGTGAAGGACGCCCACGGCTCGGCGGCCTGGAACATCTGGGAGGAGGACATCCGGAGGCGGGAGCCGGAAGCCCTCCGACGCTGGAGCACGAAGCTGAGCCGCGAGGTCCGGTACCACAAATATCAGCAGTACCTGTTTTTCGAGCAGTGGGGCGAGCTGAGGAAGTACTGTCATGAGCGCGGGATACGGCTCATCGGCGATATGCCCATATTCATCGCCTACGACAGCGCCGAGGTCTGGTCGCGCCCGGACATGTTCTACCTGGATGTCGAGGGCAACCTGACGGTGGTGGCCGGCGTGCCGCCGGACTACTTCAGCAGCACCGGTCAGCTATGGGGCAACCCACTCTACCGCTGGGACGTCATGGCGCGCGACGGCTATGCATGGTGGGTGGAGCGCTTCCGCACGACCGAGGCCCTGGTGGACATCATCAGGATCGACCATTTCCGTGGCTTCGAAGCATACTGGGAGGTCCCCGCCCGGGACACCACGGCCATGAACGGTCGGTGGGTCGTCGGGCCGGGGCTGGAGTTCTTCAGAGCTGTGCAGAAGGAACTGGGCGCTCTGCCCCTCATCGCCGAGGACCTGGGAGTGATCACGCCGGAGGTAGACGCCCTGAGAGAGAGCCTCGGCTTCCCCGGCATGCGGGTCCTGCAGTTTGCCTTTGGCAGCGACCCCAAAGCCTATGACTACAAGCCGCATAACTACGAGCGCAACACCGTGGTATATACAGGGACACACGACAACAACACGACCGTCGGCTGGCTCCGGGGCACGGCGGCAGGCGATACCACTCAGAGCGGCGAGGAGCGACGGATGGAGAAGCAGGTCGCGCTGAGGTACCTGGGCACGGACGTGCAGGAGATCCACTGGGACTTCATCCGCCTGGCCTTGATGTCCGTAGCCGACCTGGCTATCACCCCGATGCAGGACGTACTCGGCCTGGGCGCCGAAGCGAGGATGAACCTGCCGGGCACCGCGGAAGGAAACTGGTGCTGGCGTCTGCTGCCTGAGATGGTGACCGAAGAGGTCAAGGACAGGCTCAGGGACCTGACTGCCATCTACGGACGCTAATCACAGCCCGTCGCTCCCCTGCCGGGCGAGACTACCGGGCACAACTGAGATAAGGAGGTACAGCAATGATCGAGGGCAAGATAGTCTATTTCCCCGCGCCGGGTGCGGCCAACACCGACGAAGTGCTGCGCATCTGTAAGGCGAGGGCCGACGAACCGGGCATCAGCACCATTCTGGTCGCTTCCACGGAGGGGACCACGGCCATCAAGGCGGCGGAGGTCTTCACGGGCAAGACGGTGATCGCCATTACCCACCACGTGGGGTTCAAGGAGCCCAACGTGTTCGAGTGGAGCCCCGAGAACATGAAGAAATTCGACGACATGGGCGGCCTGCGCCTCACCACCGGTCACGCTTTCTACGGGCTCAGCAGGGCGGTCAAGCAGAAGTGGAACACCTATGCCTTCGAAGAGCTGGTGACCAACACCCTGCGTCTTTTCGGGGAGGGGACGAAGGTGGTGTGCGAGATGGCCATGATGGCGGCCGACGCCGGCCTGGTGCGCACCGACCAGGACGTCATCTGTATCGCCGGCACGGGGCGGGGCGCGGACACCGCGGTGGTCCTGCGCCCGGTGAACCTCCGCGACTTCTTCGACCTCAAGATCA
>PWRA01000126.1 GCA_003556385.1 Dehalococcoidia bacterium
AAGACTCCCTCCGTCCAAGGTGGAGAAGAACGTCCTGGCCTTCAGGGAAGCCCTGCAAGCAGCCGAGGGGTTAAGGGATAGCCTCGCAGCTGTGGAGACCAAGGACGAGTTCGAGATCTAGGTTCGGCTGACAGATACCGACAGCATCGCTACCCCGGGATAGACACCACAGACGACAAAGAGCTATTCGGCACGTCCGCCTGGCCCGGCTGCCGGCGCTTCCAACGACCTCTCGTGGCCGGCGTTGACAAACCCGCCGGGACGAATTACCATACAGCCCGGGAGTTATTTCCTGCGGGGCGCGACCACAGAGATATGTCAGTTCCTTGACACGTGCCCGACAACTCTCAGTTCTCATTACACCCGGAGGCCTACATTGAAAGCCGAACAGATACGACAACTCGACCACGTCTTCTACCCCAGTACCGTAGCCGTCATAGGAGCTTCCGACGATGACGGCTTCTCCCAGGCCTTGCTGAGCACCAAGCTGAGCGACAGCGTATTCCTGGTGAACCCCAGGCGCAGCGAGCTTCACGGCAGGCGCTGCTACACCACAATCCTCGATATCGAAGAGGAGATCGACTATGTCGTCATCGCAGTGCCGGCTCTGAACGTGCCCGGTGTGCTGGCCGAGTGTATCGCCAAGGGTGTCAAGACGGCCCACGTCTTCTCCGCCGGTTTCAGTGAGACCGGACTGGAGGACAGAAAGGCTCTCGAGGACGAGGTCAAGGAGACGGCCAGGGGCAGAATCGACCTGATCGGTCCCAACTGCATGGGAATACAATGCCCTGGATCCGGCCTGGCCTTCATCCCCGATGCCTCAAGCGAAGAAGGACCCGTGGGGGTGATCTCGCAAAGCGGCACCTTTGCGGAGCAATTCCTCTCCACCGGCAAGCTAAGGAACATACGATTCAGCAAGGTTGTCAGCTATGGCAATGCCGTAGACCTCGACTGTCCCGACTTCCTGGAATACCTGGCGCATGACTCCAGGACCGGGGTCATAGCTCTCTATATGGAGGGAACGAGGAACGGCGAGCGACTCAAGGCGGCGATGAGCGAGGCATCCCGCCTGAAGCCGGTAGTAGCCCTCAAGGGAGGGATCACCGAGCACGGCCGGAGGGCAGCCTCTTCTCACACGGGCTCACTGGCGGGCGCGCCCGAGATCTGGAGTTCGCTCTTCCGACAGACTGGGGTCGTACAGGTGGAAAGCTTCGACGAGCTGCGGGATGCCGCGCTGGCCCTGTCCTGCGCGCCGCTCCCAGAAGGCGATGGCGCCGCCATCATCACCAACTCCGGCGGTTTCAGCGTGCTCGAGACCGACCTGTGCGTCAAAGCAGGACTGGAGGTCCCTCAGTTCACAGAGGCGACGAAGGCCGAGTTGAGCAAGATGATCCCCCTGGCTGGCACAAGCATAAGCAATCCCCTGGACGCCTGGCCGATATACTACAACCTGCCGGGAACGCCGGGAACGCTCGCCGATGCTATCGGTGTCCTGGCCCACGACGCGAACATCCACTCGATAGTGCTCCACTTCGACGAGGTCAGCTACCTGCGCCGCGTCCTGGGAGAGGCAGTCGAAGGTCTCCTGAGGGAACTGATCAAGGTCATGGTGCAGGGGTGCAAGTACGCACGCGATGAAGTCGGCAAGACTGTAATGGTCTGCGTCGCACTCGATGCCTATTCAGAAGACGAAGAAGACCGAAGATATCACCTGATGGCTAAGAAGGCGTTCGAAGACGAGGGTTTCCCTGTCTATCCCGCTCTCAACGATGCGATCAAGGCCGTGTTCAACCTGTACAGGTACAGTATCGCACGCCGAACGCGGCTGGTTTGACATCAGGTAGCTGGGGGTGCTAGACTTTCCCGTTCCGTACGGAGGTGGCAGATTTACGCGATCATTGAAGTAGGTGGCAAGCAGTACAAGGTAGCGCCCGAGCAAACGATCGAAGTCGAGCGCATGGATGTCCGTGAAGGGGACACGGTTGCGCTGGACAAGGTGTTGTTCATCGGCGGAGACGACCGCAGGCAGGTCGGCAATCCGACCATCGAGGGAGCACGGGTGAAGGCAACCTGTCTGGGCGAGGCAAAGGGGGACAAGGTTATCGTCTTCAAGTACAAACCCAAGACGCGCTACCGCAGCAAGAGGGGACATCGTCAGATGCATACGAGAATAGTGATTAACGAGATCATCAAGGGCAAGGAGAGCAAGCATGGCGCATAAGAAAGGCGGCGGCAGCACAAGATGCGGCAGGGATAGCCAGTCCAAGCGATTGGGCGTAAAGAGATACGGAGGAGAGCAGGTACGCGCGGGCACGATCCTGGTCCGCCAGCGCGGCACGCGCATACTGCCGGGAACCAACGTCGGCCTCGGCAGGGACTTCACCCTGTTCGCCCTGATAGACGGCCACGTGACATATGAGCCGGCAAACAGATACAAGAAGAAGGTCAGCATATACGAATGAAAGACAAGATTCATCCCAAGTACAATGAGGATGCCAAAGTAACCTGCCTCTGCGGCAATAGCTTCGTCACCGGTTCGGTCAGACCTCAGATCAGAATAGAGGTGTGCAGCAAGTGCCACCCCTTCTATACAGGTGAGCAGAGGATAGTCGACTCCATGGGGCGGGTCGAGCGCTTCAAGCAGAAGTATAAGATGAAATGAAGCCGACTGCCCGACCTCGGGCAGTATCCGAAGTTGCGCCTGCATAGATCAACTCATGCCCAATGACCATCCCCCGCGAGCTACCTTTGCCTTTTCTGCGCTTTCTGTCATAATTGGCGTACGGGGAAGCATGTTCCAGATTCAGACAGGATCGGTCACTTCACAACAGGAGCATTGAGGCGCTGATGTCGAAACCTTTCCACTACGGCGGGCAGGCAGTCATCGAGGGCGTGATGATGCGCGGCAGGGACAGGGTGGCTATATCTGTACGTCAGCCGGACGGCAAACTGAGTATCATTACCCAGCCTCTGGCCGGCGTATCCAGAGGGCGCCTCAGGGAAACGCCTGTGGCAAGGGGACTCATAACGCTGGGCGAAACCCTGATCCTGGGCACGCGGGCACTGCTGCACTCCGCCCAGATCGCAGCAGCCGAGGAGGGGGAGAAGATATCGCCCTTTGTGCTGGGAGGCACCGTAGCCGTAAGCCTGGGTTTTGCCGTGGCGCTCTTCTTTGTGGTTCCTCTTGTCGCCACCCGCTACCTCATCGAACCTTACATCAACTCCTCCTTGCTGAGCGTAGTCCTTGAGGGATTCATCCGTATCGGGATTTTCATCGCCTACCTAAGGTTGATAGCATTCATGCCGGACATCCGGCGGGTGTTTGCCTATCACGGAGCCGAGCACAAGACCGTGAATGCCTACGAAGCAGGCATGCCACTGGAGGTGGAATCGGTCAGGAACTACCCCACCGCGCACGTCCGCTGCGGCACCTCCTTCCTGGTTATCGTGCTAGTAATAGCCATCTTCCTCTTCGCGCTTATGGATGTCTTGCTGGGCCGGCCACCCCTCTGGCTGCGCACGTTGTCCCGCATAGCCCTCATCCCGGTCATCGGTGCCGTCAGCTATGAGATCATGAAGTTCGGAGCCGTCCACGCCAAGAACACCGCAGTCCGCATCCTGCTTGCTCCGGGCCTGCTGCTACAGTCGATGACCACGAGGGAACCCGATGACAGCCAGATCGAGGCGGCCATATCGGCGCTGAACGGCGTCATCGATGTCGAGGAAGCAGCCGATCCCCACACCGACACACCACCGGCGGACGACGAGGAACTGGCGCCTCTAGCACCATCCTGAAAGCCGGCACATGGGCGGCCGGTCTGTAGCATAGACATGCGCCCTTGAAGACATCCGGGCGGTGCGTGTTATAGTATGACGCTGCACTGAGCAGGTCTCAGCTGCAAGAGAAAGGAAGAGGCTTATGGATGTCATCGAAGCTGTCCAGCAGCGCACGAGTATCAGGGGTTTCAGACCCGACCCCGTCCCCAGGGAGGTCATGGAGCGGATACTGGAGCTGGCCACCCGTGCCCCTTCGGCCATGAACACTCAACCGTGGGAGTTCATTGTGATCACCGGCGATGTCCTCAAGAAGATCAGACGGGATAACGTTGAGCGCATCAGATCAGGAGCATCGCCCAATCCGCAGCACGTGGTCGTGGACTGGCCCCGGGAGAGCATCTATCGCCAGCGCCAGGTAGACCTGGCAAAGCAGCTTTTCCAGGCGATGGGCATAGAGAGAGAGGACAAAGAGAAGAGGGCCCAGTGGATGGAGCGGGGATTTCGCTACTTCGATGCGCCGGCGGCGATCATCATCTGTACCGACCGCGCCCTGAGCGAGAGCGGGCCGCTTCTCGACATCGGCGCCGCTATACAGACTATCTGCCTCGCCGCGCTCCCGTTCGGGCTCGGCACCTGCATCGAAGACCAGGGGGTCATGTACCCCGACGTCCTGAGACAGTACGCCGACATACCCGACTCGAAGCGCATTATCATGGCCGTCGCCATAGGCTATCCCGACCCCGGGTTTCCCGCCAACAGGGTCAGGGCTGACAGAGCACCCGTGGAAAGTGTCACTACCTGGCTCGGCTTCGAATGAGACGACCCATCGCGCCACCGGTCCGCACCTTCTGTGCGGCTCATCAACCCTTGCCCTGTCAACTGAGCGGCTCCCTCCCCCGTCGGCATATCGGCCAGCGTCAGCCTGACAGTCTCTGACCTACCCCGACAGCAAGATTCCACGCCTGGTCGGCTCGGCCGCAGGCTTTCCGGGAGTCTCTGACCACGGCTCCGCAGGAGTTCTGCCTACCCGAACCGCGCCCCGGGTTTGGAGAAACCGGCCTGTTGCTAGTACACTTATTTATCGGAGCAGACTCGATTCTTCATATGGGCGGACATGGACCTACACAGAGAAAGGGAACTGGTCACGCGAGCACGGAAGGACCCCGCTGCCTTTGCTCAGCTTTACGACCACTATTATCCCAGGATATTCGGCTATGTGCTCAGGCGGACCGCAGACGTTGAAGCCGCCCAGGATATAACTGCGGAGACCTTCTCCTGCGCCTTGGGAAAGTTCTGGCAATTTCGCTGGCGCAGCATCTCCTTTTCTTCCTGGCTCTACAAGATCGCCGGCAACGAGACCAACCGCTACTTCAGAGCAGCACAGTACCGCAAGTCGGTATCCCTGGAGGAACTACAGGCAGAAGGATATGATCCCATAGCGCCCTGCGACCTGGAGGGCGAGCTGATCGAGGCACAGGAAAGGCTGGAACGGCACAGGGAGTACCTGGAGATTCAGAAGAAGATCGCCCGGCTGCCCGCCCAGTACCAGGAGGTCATAGCCCTCAGGTTCTTTGAGCACAAGCAACTCAAGGAAATCGCCCAGATCCTGGGCAAAAAAGAGGGAACCGTAAAGTCCCTCCTCCACCGGGCCATCGAGAGGCTCAGACAAGCCGAATAATCAAAATAGGGACACGTCCATTTTCTCACCGCACGTCGTCACTCTCTCTGGATGACAGGGGATCGACCTAGAAGTGTCCCTGCCAGAAAAATGGACGTGTCCCTATTTTCCAGAAGAAATGCAACCTTTTTCGAACTTGTGCATTATATATATAGGGGGCCGGTGAGAATCCGTGGTAGCAGGTTTGGATGACCGAGGAATCTGGAAGGAGGCGTTAATGAGAAAGGCAGGAAAAGTATTCTTACTGGCATTGGCTTTGCTTCTTGTAAGCCTGTCAGTGGGTGGATGCATGGAGCCTTATACTCCTTCTCCGGATCTGGTGTATATCGAGATCATCCGCCCGACGGATGTGGGGAATCCGCATCAGGCCGAAGTCACGGTAGGTGGTCCGGCGAGCCTCGTTATTGATTGGGGCTCGGTTGACCAGGATGGGAGCATCTTGTCCGCCGACGCAGGGGTCAGAGAGATGATACTGACAAAACCGGACGTACTGGTTAGCTACTCCGAGGTTTATGACCTGGGAGTCCTTCAACCCGGCGAGTACACGTTTGAGTTCTACGCCGAGGGCGAATTCATGGCCAGCACTGACTTCAGCGTGGAAGAATAGCGGTTGCGCATTACAAGCAAGAGATGAGCGCCGGACTAACGAAAAAAGCTTTGGAGAAACCATGCGACAGCGAGTATTTGAGGTAAGAGCAGAGACGATCACGAGAAGAAAGCCTCTGGCTTCCGTGGTCTTGAGGAGGATGACATGAAGAAGAAGGTCTTACTTACCACCGTAATCCTGAGCTTGTCGGCACTGGCATTTGTCATCATAGGATTCGGAGGGGGAGGCGTGAGGCTTGAGACAGCCGATATCGAGTTCAGCAGGGCCGGGGTGGCACAGTTTCAGCAGGACAGTCTCGCTGGAGGAGCACGCAGAGACACGTGCGGCACGGCGGGCCTGCCGCCCGGGGCCCTGCTCATGGACCTCTCCCTTCGATACAGCCTCAAGGGAATCGTCGACCCTGACCTGGGAGCAATTCTAGAGAGCATTGGACCCATTTCAGTGGAGGCCACCATCCCCTCACTGGGCGACGAACCAGTCTTCCAGATCACTTTAGAGTCGCTCTCTGGAAGCTGGCGGTCGGTAACAGGCCAGACTGCCCGGATGGACCTTTCGGCCAGTATTCACAACCGGAATCCCTACCAGTTCGCGCTGCACACTATAGAGTACAGGGTTGACGTTGGCGGCGTGCCCCTGGCCCGGGGAACATCCGATAGGACTCACACCTTTCGGCCGGATTCCAGGCATGGAGTCAGCACAGAAGCCGTGGTCGACACGGTCTCGGCAGACGACTTATCCCGGGCTTACGTACGGCAATTCCTGAGATCCACCTTCAGCATCGACATCGCAGTGGCCCTGGAGCTGCCCGAAGAAATAGCAGACGACCTACATCAAGAGATGCTAACTGTGCTGATCAGGGAAGGGAGCGAGGATTCCGCGGTTGAGGTCATCGCCCGCACCCAAGCAGACGGCCGCGAGAATGACAACCTCGGGCACGACCAGTGGGCATACTCTGATGTCTACCGCACAGGGACTCCGAACCTTGACCTCGTGAGGGAGTTTCACGAGGAGTTCCACGTCTGCGATCTTGACTATGCGTCCGGCGACGAACGTCTCATTGTTTTTGCCGGCGTCAGAATCGACGGCTACTATTGGCTGATGATAAGGGAGGAGAACTGGGACGTTATATATGAGACGGTCGAACAGCTACAAGAAGCTATGGGTGAGGATTTCCCGGTTGCGATAAGCGTGGGTAGCCTCGAACGGTGACACTGCCAGCGCGGCACCCAGGCATTGAGGAAGACGGAATAATGCAACCTTTTTCGACCTTGTGCATTATATCTATAGAGGGAGATTGAAGAGATGGAGCAAGAAGACCTGATCAAGAAACTGGAAAACCTGGAGACTCCGGAGATTGAGCTTCGGGGCCATCGACAGGCATTGAAAGCAGCCCTGCTCAACTCCGGGCGCTTTCGTGAGAGGCCCGGCATCGGCTGGGTCAGGATAGTGGCGCCCGTGGCCGCCGCAGTCGTGCTGATCGTGGTGGTCGGGTTCCTTCACCTGGTGCAGCCCGGGCTGCATATGGCGCAGGCGAGGGAAATCGCGCGAAACGACCCCCACGTGCAGGCGCTGATGGAGGAACACAACCTTCATATTGCCGACGTCAAGTTACAGGACGGCGAGGCATTCGTAGTGCTTACCCGTTGCCATCTCGCGCTCTATGGTGGGACTTCTGAGGGGATTCCTGAAGGACTTCCCAAGAGGATCATCCCTGATGCGCTTGAACCTACTTGTGCCCCGGGTAGACCCATTGAGGTGCTGTTCCGGGTTATCACCTCAGGGCTCTTCACCACTACTGATGACGCAGCATTCCCGCCTCCCCCATCTGCTCCCGATGAAACCGACCTGTCTCCCATGGACGAACTGCTTCGCGGGTACGTCCTCCAGGTCGATCTCCGCCAGAAGACGGTAAGCGGGATCGGGGAGGTAGAGAGGGTGGCACCCCTCGCGCAGATAAACCTGGAGGCCATAGAATTCGTGGGGCCGGATCAGGCCGGGGACACCGCTCCCCACGATTCCAGCGAGGACCAGGAATAGGAGGGCGGTGCCTTTTCGAGGCTAACAGGACCGGAAATGCATAAGTCTAAAGGAGGAACAAGAAGATGAGAAGGACGATTCTTGCAGTAACCATTTCCGTGGCGTTGCTCGCGACTATGGCAACAGCGGTGCACCTCGCATTCACCACGAGGGGCTCGCTGGGAGACAGCCAGATCGGCAGGTTCGCTTCCTACGACGAGCTCCAGCAGTTTGTGGAGGCCAACACGCAAGATACACGTCCCTGGACGGCCTCCGCCGTATTCCGCCTTGCTTCCGGCTGGGGCCCGGCGCCAACGGCGGTCCCTGACGCAGTCGAACTATTCACCGACACAGCCTCTACACACGACTACTCCGCGACCAATATCCAGGTCGACGGGGTGGACGAGGCCGATATCGTCAAGACCGACGGCGAGTACATCTACCTCGTATCAGCGAACCGGGTCATCATTGTGAAGGCCTACCCGCCTGACGAAGCCGGAGTCCTCTCCGAGATCGAGTTCGAGCGCACACCGGTGGGGATATTCATCGACGGAGACAGGCTGGTCGTACTCGGCACGGAGATACCCGATTACGAGCTTGCCGTTGCCGGCGAGCGTCGTATCTCCTATATGGTGCCTTACACGCCGCTCCGGACCTTCATCAGGGTATACGATGTCTCACACCGGGATAACCCCTCGCTGCAGCGGGAGTTCTCTGTCGAAGGCTACTACACGAGTTCACGGATGATCGGCGATTACGTCTACGCGGTCGTTAATAGCCCTGTGTATGACGAAGAAGGCGAGGTGAGGCTGCCGGTGGTTTACTCCGGCGACGAGGAAAAGGAAATAGCGGCCGAAGACATCTACTACTGCGACGTCTCGGACTACTCCTACATGTACACCAGCATCATAGCCATGAACACGCAGGACGATGGCATTGCGCCGACCGTGCAGACGATCATGCTCGGCGCCACCAGCAACCTGTACGTCTCCCCGGAGAACATCTACCTGACCGTCCCGGTTTGGGGAAGATCTGTCGGGGATTTCCAGAAGACCTCTATTCACCGGATACACATACAGGACGGCGACATAGAATATGAAGCCAGCGGCGAGGTTCCCGGCCGGGTGCTCAACCAGTTCTCCATGGACGAGCATGAGGGTTACTTCAGGATAGCAACCACAACCGGCCGGCAGGGAATCTTCGGCTGGCGGGCGTTGGTGACCGAGATGTCGGCCCGCATCGCAGGGGCCGATCCGGCCACCGCTCAACCATCCCTTAACCACGTGTACGTTCTGGATGTGGAAGACCTCGAGATCGTCGGTTCGGTGGAAGACCTCGCCCCCACCGAAAGGATCTTCTCGGCCCGCTTCATGGGTGACAGGGCCTACCTGGTGACCTTTGAGATAATCGACCCCCTGTTCGTCATAGACCTGAGCGATCCTGAGAATCCAGTCGTTCTCGGCGAGTTGAAGATAACCGGCTACTCGGACTACCTCCACCCCTATGACGAGGACCACCTCATAGGTATCGGCAAGGAGGTGATAGAGGCCGACAGCGGAGACTTCTCATGGTTCCAGGGGGTGAAGATATCGCTCTTCGATGTAAGCGATGTCGAAAACCCGGAAGAGGTACACAAGTACGAGATTGGCCACAGAGGGACCGAGTCGCCGGTCCTGCGGGACCACAGGGCGTTTCTGTTCGACAGCTCGCGGAACATGATGGTGATACCCGTCCTGGTTGCGGAGATCGACGAGACCGAGTATCACGGCCGGGTTCCCGCCCATGCCTGGGGTAAGCCGGTCTGGCAGGGCGCCTACGTGTTCCATGTTTCGCCAGAAGGCATAGTGCTTGACGGAAGCGTCACCCATGTTGATAGCCCCGACGAGCTGGAGCAGAGCCGCTACTTCTTCTCTTCTCCTTACTCGGTAAAGAGGTCCCTCTACATAGGCGATGTCCTCTACACCATCTCAGACGCCAGGGTGATGATGAACAGCCTGGGAGAGGACGACTACCTGGAACTCATCAATGAGGTGGAGCTTCCATACTGAACCTGGACACGGTCAGGTTGTCACCCTGAGTCGCCTCCGGCGACGAAGGGTCTCTGAGTTGCTCGGTCCGGGCAAGTGAGGCAATAGCGAGCTGTGAAGACCAAGGCAAAATTGGAGGTGAGCTAAATGAGGAGAAAAAGCATATCGATACTGGTTATGGTGGCGGCGGTAGCGCTCGCGATCGTGCTAATGGTGACACTGCTGCCCGAACGGGTGCAGCCGGCGGTAGCCGAGACCATTGGGTCGGACAAGCCGCGCATAACGGCACCGGACATGGATCCGGCCGAGAAAGCGCTGCTGATCGAAGGAAACAGCGCCTTCGCCTTCGACCTGTATCAGCAGCTCCGGGAGGAAGAGGGCAACCTGTTCTACTCGCCCCATAGCATCTCGCTGGCGCTGGCCATGACCTATGCCGGAGCCAGAGACGAAACGGCAGCGCAGATGGCCGATACCCTCAACTTCCTGCTCGAGCAGGACGAACTGCACCCGGCTTTCAACTCGCTGGACATGGAACTGGCCGCGAGAGGGGAAGGTGACGAAGGATTCAGGCTCAACATCGTTAACGCCACATGGGGCCAGAAGGACTACGACTTCCTCGAATCGTTCCTCGATGTCCTGGCAGAGAACTATGGGGCCGGGCTCAGAATACTGGACTTCATGGAGGAGACGGAGGAGTCACGTCTGGCCATCAACCGGTGGGTCAGCGACCAGACGGAAGAGCGTATTCAAGACCTTATCCCGCAAGGTGCGATCGATGAACTGACCCGCCTCGTTCTCACCAACGCCATCTACTTCAATGCAGACTGGCAGCATCCGTTCGAGAAGCGGCGTACGTCGGACGGCCCGTTCTACCTGCTGGATGGCAACCAGGTTAGTGTGCCGATGATGACGCAGACGAGATCGCTCGGCTATGCCCGTGGGCAAGGATATCAAGCGGTGGAGCTATTATACGACGGCGGTGAATTATCAATGGTAATACTGCTGCCCGACTCCGGCGAATTCTCTACGTTCGAGGAACACATTGATGCACTGCGGGTAGCTGCTGTTATGGATGATCTACAGAGCCGGCGCGTGGCCCTGACCATGCCCAAATTCGAGTTCGAGTCGGACTTCGACCTCAGGCACACCCTTCAGACCATGGGCATGACCGACCCCTTCACGCCACCCTGCCCATTCACCGGCGAAGGCGCTGATTTCACGGGCATGACGGACAACCGCGAGCTGTTTATCACAGACATCGTTCACAAGGCATTCGTGGCCGTGGACGAGGAGGGGACGGAGGCGGCGGCCGCCACCGGGGTGATCGTAGCTCCAACAGCGATGCCCCCACCGCCAGACGTGGAAGTCACCATAGACCGCCCGTTCATCTTCCTCATCCGCGACATCGAGACCTGCGCCATACTCTTCGTCGGTCGTGTGCTCAACCCTGCGGGGTGATTAAGGGCTGGCCCGGTTCGCCATCAAGGCGGCTTGCCCAATTGCGAGTGCGACAGGGGCGCAGCAGCTGAGGAATCGGGCAGACCCCTTGGACCGGCAGATCACCACCGCCCCGCCGCGGACCGGGCAGCCGGGTTGACGCCCGCGCTTGCCGTGGGGTAGATTGAACCCCATGAAGGCGGTCATCCTGGCGGGTGGGGAGGCAACCAGGCTGCGTCCGCTCACCTGTAACACCCCGAAGATAATGGTCCCCGTCCTGAACCGCCCTTTCCTGGAACACGTCATCGGGTACCTCAAGCAACACGGGATTGGAGAGGTGATCCTCGCCGTGGGAGGAGTACCTGCACAGGTAGAGAGCTATTTCGGCGAAGGGAGCGAGCTGGGCGTGCACATAGCGTACTCGACAGAGGATTCGCCCCTCGGAACGGCGGGAGCGGTGAAGAATGCCGAAGCATTGCTCGACGATTCGTTCCTCGTCTTCAACGGAGACATCTTCACCGACTTAGACCTTACAGCGATGATGAGACAGCACCGCCAGAGCAAGGTCATGGCCACCCTGGCTCTCACCCCTGTGGACGACCCCACCGTCTATGGCGTGGTGGAAACTGATAGCCGGGGCATGGTCACCCGCTTCGTCGAGAAGCCGAGTCCGGACAAGGTGACTACCAACATGATCAACGCCGGTATCTATATCCTGCAGCCCGATATATTACACCATATCCCTCCCGACGCATTTTGCATGTTCGAGCGCGATGTCTTCCCCACGCTCCTGGAGAGCGGGACGACGATATTCAGCTATCCTGCGCACGGATACTGGATTGACATAGGCACCCCGGAGAAGTACCTGAGATTACAGCACGATCTTCTCCGCAACCCGAGGGAAAGGGATGTTGAGTTTGAAGGTGAGGGCTATGTTCACGCGTCGGCTCGCATCGAGGGGCCGGTCGTGATCGGTAAGGGCTGCTCCATCGGCAGGGGCTGCACGATACAGGGACCGGCGGTGCTCGGGGCAGGGTGCCGGATCGAAGAAGACGCCCTTATAGAAGGGGCCGTATTGTGGCAGGACTGCAGAATCCGCAAAGAAACGCGCCTGAAAAACTGCCTCGTGGCATCGCGCTGCGACATCGGTGACGCGAGCGAGGTGCTGGACGGCTGCATTCTGGGAGACGATGTACTGATCGGAAACAACAATAAGCTGTGCAAAGGAATCAGGATCTGGCCCGGCAAGGCAATCGAGCCCGGTGCCATATCGTTCTGAATGGATCCGGGACAACCAGAATATGACAGATTGATCCGGCATGGGTGCACCGACACACCGGCGCAGCCGCTGACGAAGAGAGAAAAGAGAAATGTGTGACACTATAGTGGCCCTCGGCCCGGCCACCCTGGACGGCGCCACGCTGTTCGGCAAGAACAGCGACCGTGAGCCAGACGAGGCACAGAATATCAGGATACGCCCGCGCCGGCAGCACAAGGCGGGCGACACCGTGCAGTGCACCTACATCAGTATCCCCCAGGTCTCCGAAACCGCCGGCGTCATGCTTTGCCAGCCCTTCTGGATGTTCGGGGCCGAAATGGGCGCCAACGAACATGGCGTGGTGATCGGCAATGAGGCCTTGTTCACCAGGGAGAAGCCGGACGCCACCGGCCTCACCGGCATGGATATACTACGGCTGGCGCTGGAGAGAAGCAAGACCGCCCGACAAGCCCTCCAGACCATCATCGGCCTCCTGGAGGAACACGGGCAGGGTGGAAACTCGGGCTATCGCATCAACGTTCTCTATATGAACGGCTTCATAATCGCCGACCACAGAGAAGCGTACGTGCTGGAGACAGTCAGGTCCTGGTGGGCATGGAAGCGAGTCACCGATCTGTGGAGCATATCGAACATCATCTCTCTGGAGGACGATTACGATGAATGCTCACCCGGTCTGATCGAGAACGCTATCAAGAGAGGCTACTGCAAGAGCGAGGCCGATTTCAGCTTCAAGAGGTGCTATTCAGACAGGGTGATGACGTGGGGCGCCAAGGGAAGGGCGCGCCAGGCGCGTTCGCGGCAGCTCCTTTCCACAAAGAAGGGTGCTCTGACCACAGCGGACTTCACAGGCATACTCCGCGACCACGGCGGTGACCCTGACTGGACTCCGGTCAAGTCCGACGCACCCGTCGCCAAGCACGTTATCGACATGGTGCTTCGCCCGCGGACTCCGGGTAAGTCCGGCGGAACCATCTGTATGCATGCAGCCGATAAGCTAGTTCGCCGCAGCCAGTCGGTATGCTCGATGGTGGCCAGGATCGACCGGGACAGGCAGTTCGTTTACACCACAGGAGCCTCCAACCCCTGCCTCACCCCGTACTGGCCCATCTTCCTCCCGGGAACCGCCATCCCTGCCGGATATGAAGAGGCAGGCGCCCGGTATGATGCCGGGGCATTCTGGTGGGAGTGTGAGAGGCTACATCGCGAGGCCTTGTGGCACTTCGTCGCCGCGCGGGACGCCATTAAGCCGGTGGTGGCAGACTACGAAAAGGAGATGATGTCCTCTATAGAAGGCGGCATGGCGCCGATGAACCAGACGACGGTCGACAGGTACTTCTCTGCTGCCAAGACTATCACCGGGGAATGGGGAGCAACTCTGGACAGGCTGCCTATCACACGGTACGGCCGGTCCTTCCGCCGCTACTGGCAGAAATACAACGAACTCAACGGCATAAGCTAGCGGGAACACGGAGCACAGCCCGGTCCTCGTTCGCCAGATGTCGTCAGCGACTACACGTTGAACAGGAACGTCACTATGTCTCCATCCTGGACTATATAGCTCTTGCCTTCGGTCCTCAGAAGACCTCTCTTTCGTGCCTCAGCGAGGCTTCCTGAGCTCTCCAGGTCGCGGTAGCTCACAACCTCCGCCCTGATGAACCCCCGTTCCATGTCCGAATGCACCTTGCCGGCAGCCTTCGGTGCAGGAGTACCACGGGGGACCGTCCAGGCCTTCAGTTCGGCCGAAACCGTAGTGAAGAACGAGATGAGCCCCAAGAGCTCATACGAACGACCGATAACGCGGTCCAGCGCGGAGGTGGGTAGCCCCATTGCTTCGCGGAACTCGGCTGCCTCCACATCGCTGAGTTGAGTGAACTCCATCTCCAGTTTGCCGCACAGGGCCACCACAGCAAACTGCGGGTGCAGCGACCCTACCTCATGTTCCAGTTGCAGCGCGTGCGGTGTTTGCTCCTCTCCTATATTCAGCACTACCAGGATAGGTTTGGCAGTCAAGAACTGATAGCCGGACAGCATCTTAAGCTCCTCTGCGGTCAGGCCTTGGCGCCTGATCGGGACATCGCTCTCCAGCCCGGACTTGATCTTCTGAAGCAGAAGCTGTTCCTTCGCGTATGACTCGCGCTCGACCGCGGCGGCCCCTTTCCACCCTGTCTCCAGCTTCCCGATCCTTCGCTCGATGATCGCCAGATCCGACACAGCAAGCTGCAGATCCAGCGACTCCATGTCCCGTCCGGGGTCTAGGCTACCCTCGGAGTGCGGGACCCCGTCCTCTGCAAAGGCCCGCACTACCTGGAGCAGGGCATCAGCCGTGGTCAGGTAACCCAGGAGTTCGGCCCCCGGGCCCTCCTTGCCGAAGCCCTTGAGCGAGCCGGGAATATCTATGTAACTGACCTCGGCCGGAACGGTCTTCCCGGGCCGGAAGATGTCCTCTAACACCTGCAGCCGTGAATCGGGTACCTTCGCAACACCGATGTCGGGAGCCAGGCTGGCCGAATAGGCGGCAGAACTGGCCCTGCCTCCGGTCAGGGAGTTGAAGATGGTCGTTTTGCCGCTCTGCGGCGCTCCCACAATGGCCAGCTTCACGACCATATCCTACCATATTTCACTGTGCACCCCACCTCCGGACTCTCCCGTCCCTGCACACGCGCCAGAGCCCTGCCGTGATAGAATACAGGGTGCATGGTGCACATCTTCTACGGCAGGGATAGCTTTTCGCTCAATCAGGCTGTGGACCAGGTCAAGGCCGGCCTTGGCGACCAGGAGACGGTCGGGGCCAACACCACTACCCTCACAGGCCAGGGTCTTACGCTTCGCGACCTCAGGAACAACTGTGACGCGTTCCCCTTTCTGTCCACCCACCGACTGGTGATAGTCGACGGTCTGCTGGGACGCTTTGAGCATAAACAAGGGAGACCACGCTCGGCCAAGCGCAGTGCCGGACCCGGTGCCGGGCTCGGCGAATGGGAAAACCTCGCTTCCTATTTCGACCAGATGCCGGAGACCACCGTGCTGCTCCTGGTCGATGGCGATATCAAGGCTCAGAATCCTCTCCTGAAGAAGCTATCGCCCCTGGCGGACGCAAGGAGCTTTCCTCTACTGCGGGGCAAGGAGTTGAAGGCCTGGATACAGCGACGGGTAAGCGAAGAGGGCCGGGACATCACACCCCAGGCGGTCAACCTGCTCGCCGATCTCATAGGCGGAGACCTCTGGGCGATGAACGGTGAGATCGAGAAGCTACTGCTCTATACCCGGGAGCGCCCCATCAGCGAGGAAGATGTCAGGCAGTTGACCAGCCACCTCCAGGAAGCCAACATCTTCGCCCTGGTGGACGCAGTCGCCGAGGGACGGACCGAGTCGGCCCAGCGCATATTGCACCGCCTATACCACGATGGCGTGCCGCCGATACACATCCTGGTGATGATCACGAGGCAGTTTCGCCTCATAGCTCAGGCCGTGGATTTGAAGCGGGGGCTATCCCGCACAGACATCCAGAACAGGCTTGGCCTGAAATCGAGCTATGCTCTGGACAAGACTCTCGCCCAGGCCAGGACCTATGATCTCGACGGCGTGAAGGGGGCCTACGATAAGCTCCTGGAAACCGACCTGGCCATCAAGACGGGCAGATACACCGACAAGCTGGCGCTGGAGCTCCTGGTCACCGAACTGGCCTGCACCCCGGCGGCCCGGGAGGCTGCTCCAACACGCGCGCGCTAACCACAGCAGCTACGCAGTTCCCGTCGGGGCCCTCTATTCTCAGGCCTCTCAGACGAGGCAGAAGGCGCTATCGGGGCCCGGCTTTTCTGACCATAGACTGCAGTTTATCGTGTTCCCCCTCGAGCATCCGGTAGCAGTGCTTCTCCTCGGGGAACTTCCCGCCCCGCACCTCTTCACCGAACTCACGGCAGGCCTTCTCAATAATTGCACCCAGTTCAGCATATTTCTTGACGAACTTGGGAGTAAACGCCTCGAAATAGCCCAGCATATCGCCGACTATCAGTAACTGCCCATCCATTTCCATGCCGGCGCCAATACCCAGCACCGGGATGCGAAGCATATTTGTGATTATCCGGCCCACCTCGGGAGGTACGGCCTCGACCAGCAGGGCAAACCCACCCCCCTTTTCGATGGCCAGGGCGTCTTCGATCAACTCCATGGCCGCGTCGGCGGTGCGCCCCTGAGCCTTGAAGCCACCGAGCTGACCGGAGCTCTGCGGAGTAAGGCCGATGTGTCCCATCACCGGCATGCCGCCCTCCACGATTCCTTCGATCTGCTTGATAACCCGCCGGCCACCCTCCAACTTGATGGCATCGACGCCGGCCTCTTTGAAGAACCGGCCGGCGTTCTCGATGGCGTCTTCTCTGGAGACCTGGTAGGAGAGGAACGGCATATCACCGATGACGAAGGTATCGGGTGCGCCTCTCCTGACCGCCTGCGAATGCTGGATCATCTGGTCCATGGTCATCGGCATCGTACCGGGCAGGCCGTGCACCACCATGGCGGCGCTGTCACCAACCAGGACCATGTCGATGCCTGCCTTTTCGCAAAAACTGGCTATGGGAAAATCGTAGGCCGTGAGGAAGGTGATCTTGTCACCTTTCTTCTTCATCTCATTGAAGTCGAGTACGGTTTTCTTCGCCATCTGATTCTCAACCTCCTTACTTACTTCGGCAGCGGCACCATCAGGTCTTCGGCTGCCTGCTCAGATACCTTAAGCTCGGGATGGACCTCGCCGATTAGCTCGATTATGTTCTTGACCGACCTGATCTTATCTCTGGCCAGTTCCGCCAGCCCATCTTCAGACGTACCCCACGGCATGTACATCGCCAGGCCCGGCCCCGGCTCCATCTTGAAGTAGCATGGCGAGGCCACCCGGGCTATCTCAGGCGTCTCGTAAATGCGGTTATAGCCGCCCATAGAGGCCCATAGCTGGATGTGAATGTCCAGGGGCAGACTCACCACCGTGCGCATAGAGGCAAGCTCGGGGAGGGTCAGGTCGGCCACCGGATTACAACTACCGGCACCAAGCGATTCCACCAGCTTCACCCCGGCAGCATTGGCGTGGCCGGCAAACACAGAGACCTTGAAGATCACATCCAGGGGCAGATCCCCGTTCTGCTTCATGCTGTTAAGCAGAGAAAGCACCCCTTCGTCCCAGACCAGGAAACCCCGAAAACCGAGCTCGATGCACCTGTCCACCTCCATCAGGTAATGCCGCACCATGTCCATTCCCCGGAGCCTTAAGCCCGAGATGGCCCCCTCCGGTGTGGCGATCTGTCTACCAACATACCAGGTGGGCCTTGGCCCGGGCGTCATGATCACCTCTACATGGTTGTCATGGGCGATCTTCGCGAAGTCCCTCAACTGCTGTCTGGTCAGCATCGAAGCCCCACGCACCACCGAAATGGAGCGGTGAAACGGCACGCCCTGCTTCCTGGCCTCGTCGATGGTGGCTTCCAGCACCCTGGGCGTCTCTACCCCCGAGATCTCCACCCGGTAGTGAGCGCCGTCGGGGAACGTCTTCGTAGAGGCGGGCAGGTCATAGCCATCGGTGCTGGGAAAGCCGGCCCTTTCCATGGCCTGTGCGATCTTGTCCATAGTTCTACCTCCCTGAATTTGAAGCGCCGAACGACGTCCGGCACAGCTTTGGCTTATTCCCAGCCTATACTATCTCACGCCCCCAGCACTGTCAAGGGTTGTTGGGCTGTAACTGGAACATCGTCGACGGTGCGACCTATCCCCTTCTGCGCTGGGAGTAGCCGCGTGTGTTGCCCTTATCCTGCTGGGCCTGCTTACCACCAGTACCGGTGTATTCTCATGGTTGTCGGCCCTGGGCTTGAAAGCTGTTTTCGCCATTCTGACTGCCTGTCGTGTGACAAGGGTAGTAACGGAAACGAGGGACGTAGAACGGCTACCATCGACTAGTCCGGCAAATCGCGTATTCGCCGCAGTCTTACCAAACGTTTCGGACTTTGTTAAGCTAGAGCTAGTCGCAGGAGAGGTATTGACAGCTTACTCTGATTCGCTTATGGTGTGAAGACCACGGGGCAGTTCACGGAAATCGGAGGGAAATGCTAGGAAAGACATTCGGCGCGGCCAAGCCAGTTGAGCTTGCCATAGTAGACAGTCTGGCCAGATCTCGGAAGTATCTAACGGCAAAGGGCTTCGCATAACACTTCTAGGAGGAAGGATTAGATGTGTCGGGTTCTAGACACTTACATCGATATCAATGCGCCGCCTCAGCGCGTGTGGGAAGTGTTCCTCGATTTCCCTGCGTGGAAGGAGTGGAACCCGTTCATCCCGTCCGTAACCGGGAAACTGGAGGTGGGGCTCGCCTGTATATTACCGTGTGTCCGCCTGGTATGAAGTCCATGGAACTCAAGCCCAAGGTCTTCGCTGTGCGGCCCGGCGAGGAGATCATCTGGGGCGGCAGCTTGCTGCTTCTTCTTTATCGTGGTGACCACGCGATCTTACTTGAGCCACAGCCCGGAGGGCGAACACGCTTCCGGCAACGCGAGCGGTTTCGCGGGCCTATGGTACTCCTTATGGGTGGTATGTTCAGACCGACGGAGCAAGTATACCATCAGATGAACCAGGCGCTGAAACGACGCGTCGAGGGCAAACCCTAGAAGCTGAATAGCCACCGGCTACCTTTGTCTCGAAACAAGGACCTCAATCGTCCGGCTGGCTACTGCCGATATGGGTTGGCATTCAGATGGTTCTGCTCTGTTTACTCGAACACCCTGGTTCATGTATAATCACGAACGACATCAACCGTAGTATCTTGCTCCTGCCAAATCCATGAGAAAGTCTGCGAAGAGCACGGCTCGATGCAGGTCAAAGAGTGAAGATGAACAAGAGAGGGGACCGAGGGGGTCAGCTGGCTGAATCCCACGCCGAGGGCCGAGTTAGCACAACGGGAACGGGATCCGGCCGTTCATCAGGAGATGGCACCGCGGTCTTTGCCCAGGACCTATTCAATGGGATTGCTGAGTCGTACGACACCTGGGCGCAAGTTTTGACCTTCTTCCAGTATCTTCGTTGGCGCAGGTTCTTAGTCTCGCAAATGACTCTTCGGCCTCAGAACCTTGTGCTCGACGTATGTACGGGGACAGCCGGTGTCGCCCTGGAGATTGCCGGTCGGCATGATGGGCGAATCGTGGGACTCGATATTACCCACTCAATGCTTGCAGCCGGGCTGAGCGCCATCGAGAGGAGAGGCCTGGACGGGAGAATCCAGCTTGTCCAGGGCCGCGCTGAGCGTTTGCCGTTTCCTGATGAGACCTTCGATACGGTTGTTTTCACCTACCTGTTGCGTTACGTCCAGGAGCCTGATGCAACAATACGAGAGTTGTCCCGCGTACTGAAACCAGGCGGGGAATTGTTATCGCTTGAGTTCGGCGTTCCGGAAAAGACCTGGATACAACTGCTGTGGCGGATCTACAACAAGGTCGTCATGCCCGTCATGACAGTCCCCGTTTCACGAGGTTGGCATCGAGTTGGCTGTTTCCTAGGTCCGAGTATCTGGAGCTTCGGTCAGCGGTGTCCTGTTGATCGCATCGCCGCAATGTGGCGTGAAAACGGAATCCCCCTGGTAGAAACGAAACGCCTGTTCGAAGGTATAGCGATTGTGATGTGGGGAACGAAACAAATATAGAGGCTGATGCAGATTCCGGGGACACCATCCCTGTTGGCCGTACTCTGGCTCCCACCCCATCTGTGCCCCGGGGTTGACGGGCAAACCACCTCGCCGCCACAGCCTCTCGGCCGCTATCCTTGAGGCCAGACGACACGCCTGTTTGCAGACCGGTTCATTTCGGTGTATGATTGAGCTACTAGTCTAGTTTCAGGTTGTTACAAGCTTCTTATAATCTCCCCAGATTCATACCAAGTATTGGATGGCCAAGACTCTAGCTACGATTTGAAGAGAGGAGGTCATCTAATGATTCTAGAGGATAAGTCGATCCAGTGTTCCGTCTGTGGAACTACCTTCACCTTTACTGCCGGGGAACGAAGATTCTATGCGTCCAAAGGCCTGACCAATGACCCCGGGCGTTGCCCTAAGTGCCGCAAAGACAGGAAACAACAGAATCGCGGCCTGTGCGGTAGCTGGGCTAGTTACGCCAGCAGGGCAAAGCTCAGCAGAGAATTCCAGTAAGAGTGCTCGCGGCGGTCAACCCGCCATACGTGTTTCGCTTGCCCCACTGCCAAACACTAAGACCCCTGGAATCTCCCCTTCCATCGTGTACAGAAGAGTTCGCTATGTCGAGGCCACAATCTGTGACTTCAAGTTATCGTCCGCTTCCGGGGACACCCTACCAATCAGGCTTAGCGACTCGTCTACCCGGGAGTGAGCGATCGGCTCTTTGTGAAGCTACGTACATTGTGATATAATGAGACCTAATGGGAGGCGGTCAGGTAAGGAAAGGGCCGAACCTCCACCAGCTAATCAGCACAACCCCGAGTCTCTGGCGACCGCTTTAGCAGGTCTTCTTCAACGAAGGCGAATACCTATGGCTAGAGGACGAAGCATCAACATGGATAGCGACGGGATATTGGTTGAAGGCCTGCTCAGCGATGAAGCCGGAAGTGAATATGCCGGCCATCTGGTCGGGGCAGTTGAAGAGAAGGAAGAGGTCGAAGAATTCCCACCCGATGATGCTGAAGAGAACAAGCCTCAGCCAACGCCGGGGGACTATGAGGTAATCGACGACTCAACTCGTATGTACCTTCAGGAACTGGGTAGGGTGCCGTTGCTTACAGCTCAAGAGGAGAAGGCACTATCACGGAAGATAGAGCTGGGTAGACACGTAGAAAAGCTCAAGGATAACCACTTCAGGCAGTACCACAAGTGTCCTTCTGCGGTTGACATTGTTATTGAAGTGATCTCCCCTTTGTCCGACGCATACCCGGTCGTTCAGATTATCGAAGAGCGCGTTGGCATTGATCCTTCCAGCAATGTGGTAGAGACGATCAGTAGTCCTGAGTTTCGCTCTGCCATCGACATTGTTATAGCCCCCTCGTTAATAGCTGCAAGCGCTAGTGGGATAGATAGAGGCACCACTGCGGCCGAAGAATCGCTGGTAGCTCTCTCAATAAACAGCCAGCTTCTGCCCCCACGATTGCTAGAGCTCCTGGCTGGAGATAGAACTTCATGGGTAGAACTAAGGGCTCTCCTTGCTAACAACATGTTCCTATCTCGACTCGATTCTCACAGCAGTGAGTTCAGTGCTTACTTTGAAGAGGTGAGAACCGAAGCGGAAGCGGCAGAAAAGCACCTCACCGAGGCAAACCTCCGTCTGGTGGTTAGCATAGCTAAGAAGCATATCGCGCGTGGTACTCCCTTCCTTGATCTTATCCAAGAAGGGAATATCGGCCTCATGCGGGCTATAGATAAGTTCCAGTATAGAAGAGGCTACAAGTTCAGTACCTACGCCACCTGGTGGATCAGACAAGGCATAAGTCGATCTATAGCTGACCAATCGCGCACCATTCGTATTCCGGTACACATGGTAGAAACAATGAACAAGCTATCACGCACAACGCGGCAGTTGGTTCAGGAACTCGGACGCGAACCAACTTACGAAGAAATCGGTGGCCGCCTAGATATGTCCCCGGAGAAGGTAGGAGAGTGCATGGCTTTGTTTTCTCATCAGCCACTGTCGCTAGACACTCCCATCGGCGAAGATTCCAATAGGCGTCTAGGCGACTTTGTCGAAGATCGCTCCAGTTTAGCACCAACTGAAGCCACCTCACGGGAGCTGCTCAAAGAACAAATAGACAAAGTGCTCAATGAACTCACCGAGCGCGAGAAGAAGGTACTGCAGCTTAGATTCGGACTTAGAGACGGATGTCCTCGAACTCTGGAAGAGGTGGGCAGAGAGTTCAATGTGACTCGAGAAAGAATACGACAGATTGAAGGCAAGGCTCTGCGCAAGTTACGTCATCCCTCCCGCAGTCGAAAACTTAAGGGCTATCTAGAGTGATTCGCTAGATGGTATGTCAATCATAGTACCCACCTCTGCGGGCAGTTGGCCCTCTTGTCCAGAGTGAAAGACTGTGGAGAGCAAGAATGATCGATCCAGAAGCGGGGTGAGGTCAGAGAGACTAGTTGATCCTGGAGAGGGGATCTCACAACACTCCGAAACGTTCGAAAGAGCCATGGTAGGTTTTAAGAAACCTATGCTATGACCGCAGCGCATCGGGTCCAATCCCACAAAGGCTTGACGTTGTTGACACTCACCGCAGTAGCTGCTACCTTTGCCTGAGGGCGAGCGATTGGACGGCCTGGGAGTGTGAAATGGACAGAATAGATCTACTCATTAGAGATCTGAAGGACGAGACCTGGGGGGTTCGGGAGAAGGCGATAGAGACTCTTGTTCGGATAGGTAAACCAGCGGTAGAACCTCTCATTGCGGCTTTGAATGACGATGCTCCAGCGATTAGAACGGGGGCAGCAGGAGTTCTTGGGAAGATAAAGGATAGCAGGGCGACAGACCCCCTTATTCAGGCTTTGGAAAATGAGACCGGGAGAGTTCGAGAGAAGGCGGCAGAGGCTCTTGGGAATATAAAAGACAGCAGGGCGGTAGAACCCCTCATTCAGGCTTTGAAGGATAACACTTGGGTAATTCGAGAGACGGCGATAGAGGCACTTTCCAGAATAGGGAAGCCGGCAGTTGCCCCCCTCGTCGAGGCCCTGGAGCATGAAGATGTCGGAGTTCGGACCGAGACAGCACGAGCACTTCAGGAGCTTGGCTGGAGACCTAAGGACCCCTCACGGAAAGCCTCTTATTTGATCGCAAGGAAAGACTGGGATGAACTGGTAGGATTGGGAAGACCGGCCGTAGATCCCCTGATCAGGGCTCTGAAGGATAGAGATCCTCGAGTTCGAGAGAAGGCTGCACGAACGCTCGGAGAGATAGGGGATGTGGCTGCAGTAGAATCCCTCACTGAGTCCTTGCAGGATACGGAGAGCGTCGTTCGGGAAGCTGCGCAAAAGGCGCTGGACAAGATTAAGAAGACGAGTTAGCCACGAATAGACCCGGAGATAACAGTGACCTCCCAAAACCGGGAAAGTCCAGCCCCTCTCAGTTGTGCGAGGCCGTCCAGTGGCAGCCTACTTGCCGATTCTGAATACCTTGGTGCCGCAGGTCGGGCAGACGCCCTGGGTGGCCGGTCTCTTGTTCTTCATGACAATACTCTTGGGATTCTTGATCTCTTTCTTGGCGCGGCACCTCGGCCAGCACATCGCTAAATCTGACGTACCTTACCGGTTCGTCCACATCAAAGACGTGGTGGGTGCTGACCGTGTAGTCGCATCCAGGGTAGTACTCGATCCCTCTCACCTGCCCGCCTGGACCGATCCAGTCAAGTAACTTGCCACCCTGTCATCGCTCCGGCAATCTCCGAGACTCATGGTCATGGATCGCTTCTGTGTCGTGCCTGTCGATGAAGACGACTCTCTTGCACCTGGGCCAGTTGAACGTGTTTGTCTTCCGGTTCAGCTCTCGGGGGTTGAAAATTCCTGACAATCGTACCATCACAGATACGCGGGTGACGGGCATTGAAAGTTCTCGCCAATTGTCATATCGTACTGATATCACGAAAGCTTCTGACAAGAGGAAGAGATGAACAAGAAAAGGCTGATCGGAATCATCGCAGCGTGTGTCATAGTGGTGGCTGTCGTCGTGGTAGTGGCCACACGCCCGCCAACGGGTATATTCGCCGATGCGAATCTGGAGGCAGCAGTAAGGGAGGCTATCGAGGTACCTAAGGGGCCCATCTGCCCAGCAGACCCGGAGGCTCTCACGATCCTTCATGCTAGTGGCATAATGGGGAGGAAGATCGTCGACCTGACCTGCCTAGAAGAGGAGGCCACTGTTCATCTGCAGAACAATCCGCCTAGCGAAGACTCCGTCAACATACACATACCGAATCTTGCGGCGAGGGGTGAGAGTATCTACGACTAGAAGTCCCGCAGTCGGGGAAAACCCATGGCATCTCTGTGGCCGAACTAGATTGACTGTCTGTCGTGGCAGGTGCATAGCAGTCTAGCCGCTTGTTACCCCACAATGCTCGGGATTGTTGCTTCCGATTAGTCTGAAGGCCCTCGTCACCTTGTCTCGCTCCGGCTTCCTCGCGTCTCCCATCTCCTGATATACTTCTGACTCACAACCGGATCTGGTAATCTTGGTGATAGTGACCAACGAGGCAGAACTATGATGTTTCCGGGTGCGCCTATCTCCAATAGGGATAGAGCTATAGACACACTCGGGCAGGGGCTTGATCTGCTTGAACAGGGAGATGAGGCAGAGGCAGGACGTTACTTCTTCAAGAGTGTTGAGGTAGATCCGACCTACGCTGACGGGTACAACCACCTGGCGAACATTGTGTGGAGAAAAGGAGACTGGAAGCAGGCGGAGGGTCTCTATCGCAAAGCTCTGGAGTGTGCTGAACCTGAAGTAAAGGACATCCCTAAGGGCGTGTTCTGGGGTGTGCTGGGATCACGGCCCTATATGCGAGCTCTATGCGGTCTCGGGCTTACTCTCTGGAAACTAGGCAGACTCGAAGAGGCTGTAAGCATCTTCAAGCGCATGCTGAAACTCAATCCCAACGACAATCAGGGTATCCGCTACCTTATGGGACCCATTCACCATGAGATGCGAGACTTCAGAGAAGCATGTAGGTGGTACGAGCGGAGCAAGGATGACCCCCATTGCCTGTACAACTATGGACTTTCCCTTGTCCAGCAAAACCGAATGGAGAAGGCAGCCAAGGTGTTGATATCAGCCGTGTTCGCCAATCCATACATAGCCCCCATGCTGCTGGGGGCTAAGTTGCCAAGAAGCGATTGGTGGCACGGAATCAACTGGGCTGAGCCTGCATGTGCTGAGGACTATGTAGCTGACTATGCTAACCGGTGGAGGAGTGAGGACAGACCTTTGACTTTCCTTCGGGCAGTCTGGGATTCTGAAGGCGTTCAAGGGAACCTGAAGGATTTCATCGCAACGAGAAGAGCTATGAAGAGAGCCAGGACCGGAGATGAAAGGGTCAACCTGCGAAGGGCTGGTGATGCGCTATGCACCCCCCAGAGAGTGGCGAGAATGGCCGCCGAGATCAGCAAACGATTTGCACAGGAGTAGATTGGACGCGCCGGAGTGTCGGCACGTTGCACGATATAGCGGAGTGTAAAATGTACCAAGTCGCAGAGAAGAATGCTTTTCCCTTCAGATCCCTTCAGCCCAATAGCAATCCTGGAGGGTAGACAATACAAGGTAAACACTCATATTATCTACCCTCCAGGGAGACCTCGTCCTATGTTCGACACCGAGCATAGGGCAGATACGCAGAAGGTTCAATACCGTGATGCGTAACTGTCACTGTCGGAACGTCGTGCTTTGTTAGCTCGGCGGCAGGCAGGACAACGCTTAGGCTCATTAGTAAAGCCTTTAGTGTGAAAGAACTCTTGTTCGCCGGCGCTGAAAACGAAGCTCGTCCTGCAATCGGAACATTGGATTGACTTGTCTGAAAAACTCATTGGATGACCTCCTCTGTTATAGAATTTAGTTAGAGTTCGGGTCATCCAATACTTGGTGTAAATCTAATGAGATTCTTTAAAGCTGGTATCAACCTAAACTTGAACTACACCACTATTATGCCTTAGAATGACTCTCCTTGTCAAATCAACCAAATCTCTCTGAAACCTCGAGACCAATGCGTGAACTGTCAGAACACACACAGTTCTTTTGCTGATGCAGGTCTATACCTGACCCGGCTCCCGCATATCGGGAGGAGCCGTGATTGTAGCATCCTCTTGCATGTGTCATCCTGAGCGAAGCGAAGGATCTCAGCAACTCCATATCGGAGAGCTGCCACCATGTACACGCCCGGGCTTGATCAGTAGCAGCCCTGCGGAACCGGGGGTTGTCACACCTTGCCGGCAAACACGATGAGTTTCCAATATCGGTACACGCCCGCTTTCGAGAAAGTCCTTTTCCTGCTATAATGGGCCACCGCACAATGGGTTACTATCTGGGCGTAGATATCGGCTCCGTCAACGCTAAGCTCACACTGGTAGATGAGAACAGCGAGGTCGTGCGCCGTGACACGGAGAAGGTAAGCGCCGGCCCCAGAGCGGCGGTCAGTTCGCTGATCAACCGGCTGGGCGAGGGCGTGAGCCTTGAGGATATCATCGCCGCCGGCGTGTCCGGTTCCGGCAGAGGCGCCATCCCGGTAGAGTTGGGCTGGACGCAGTACAGCAGCTCGCTGGCGATCATCGCAGGGCTGCTTCATCGGCACCCGGACGCGAAGACCATCATACAGATAGGCGGCCAGAGCACCCTGGTAATCGAGCTTGAAGACGGCCTGAGAAAGCCCTGGCGGGTGGAGTCCAATCCCCTCTGTGCCGCGGGCACGGGGAGGTTCCTGGAACAACAGGCATACAGGCTCGGCATCAGCATGGAGGAGTTCGCCAGCCTGGCGCTGAAATGCCAGGGCACTCCACCCCGAATAGCCGCCCGCTGCAGCGTCTTCGCCAAGACCGACCTCATCCATCTACAGCAGAAGGGAGCTCCCCTGGACGCCATGCTCTATGCACTGTGCGAGAGCGTGGGGCGGATGGTAGCTTCTCTGAAGAAGGGAGCTTTCCAGGAACTGGTCTATTTCGTCGGTGGCGTGGCTGCTAACCCCGCGGTGACCAAGTCCCTCAATGACATGATCTCGGCCAGGAATGAGTATCCCGTTGAGGTCATAGTCCCCGAGGGCTACCTCCACATGGAGTCGCTGGGTGCGGCATTGCTCTCTATAGGGAAGACCTCGCGTAGCGTGATACTTCAGGACGCAGATGTCAGGCAGCGGTACTTCGAAATGCCCAGGCTGGAGCCTGTGAGCGGCCGGGACGCCGAGGACGGCCACAGGATAGAAGAGGAAGTCACCGGCTACCTCGGGGTGGATGTGGGCTCCACCAGCACCAAGGCCGTGATAATGGATGAATCGGGCACACGCTTGCTGGCCAAGAACTACCTGATGACCGCTGGCAGACCGGTCGAGGCCGTCAGGCAGTTGTTCAGGAACCTGCTTAATGATGGGGCAGACAGGGTCAACATAGCGGGCGTGGGCGTCACCGGCTCCGGCCGGTACCTTGTCGGCGCCTTCCTCGGTGCCGACTTGATTAAGAACGAGATAACAGCGCAAACCAGGGCTGCTGCCGAGTCGGATGCCGAGGCCGATATCATAGAGATCGGCGGGCAGGACTCCAAGCTGGTCATAAAGAGAAACGGGATAGTCGTGGACTATCACATGAACAAAGCCTGTGCCGCCGGAACGGGGAGCTTCATCGACGAACTGGCCGAGATGCTCGGCGTCTCCGTGACCAACGGCCAGTTTGCCGATCTGGCATTTGCCGCACCCCACACCATCGACCTGGGCACACGATGCGCCGCCTTTATGAGCCAGGCAGTAGCCTCGGCACAGCAGGAAGGCGTGCCCCTGGAGATAATCACGGCCAGCCTGGCCAACTCCATAGCCAAGAACTACCTCTCCAAGGTGGTGGAGCACAGAAAGCTGGGCGAAAAGGTCATTCTGACCGGGGCGGTCTTCTACAACAAGGCCGTAGTCTCGGCATTCCATGATCAACTGGAAGGGAAGGCGCTGACCGTGGCCGAGCACAAGGAGGTCAGCGGCGCCATAGGGGCGGCCCTGCTGGCCAGAGAGGCCATGGTTCCCACAGAATCGGCTGAGTCAAAGTTCCACGGCTTCCAGGACGTCATCGACAGGGAGTGCAAGCTTACGACGTTCGTCTGCAAAGGCTGCGACAACAATTGCACCATCACCCGCATGGAGATGCCCGGTTCGGAGTCCAGCTACTATGGCAGCCGGTGCGACAGGTACGATGCCATGGCCAGCCATGCCCGGAGAGAGACCTTCTTTGACAGGCGAGAACAACTCCTCTTTCGGGAGTACAAAAAAGACTCCGGCACAGGCCCAACGGTCGGGGTTCCCAGGGCTTTGCTGATGTATGATTATGCGCCCCTGATCATCGGCTTTCTGAACTCGCTCGATGCCAGAGTTGTCCTCTCCAGCCAGACCACCGGCGAGATCATGGAGCAGTCCATCGAGTTGAGCTACACCGACAGCTGCTTCCCTCTAAAGCTCCTTCACGGCCACGCCGCAATGCTCAAGGACGCCGATTACATGCTCTATCCCTGCGCCATTCGCCTCGGCAGCAAGAGTGATGATGCAAACCAGAAGTATTCATGTCCTCTGGTACAGGCTTCCCCGTTCATAATCCGCCAGGCTGTCGACCTGGGAGAGCGCCTCCTGATACCGATACTCGATTTCAGCCGGGGCGACGGTGAGGTGGTGAAGAGTCTGGCCGACGTCGCCGTCAAGATGGGGTTCAGCAGGAAGAAAGCCAGGGCCGCAGCCCTGGCCGGCATTGAGTCTCAGCGCAGATTCGAGGCCGACCGGGCGGCACTGGGCAAGGAGCTACTGGACCAACTACACAGGAGCAACCAGCTGGGCGTGGTCCTTTTCTCCAGGTCCTACATGTTCCAGGATGCAGGAGCAAACCTGGGTATTGCAGAGAAACTTGCTCAACTCGGCGTGGTGCCGATACCGCTGGACCTGTTGCCCCTGGAATCCGTGAACCCCGCCGACTACTCCGACCGCCCGTACTGGTTCTACGAGAGCAAATTCATAGCCGGTGCTGCCATAACCGCCTCCGATCCGCAACTCTACGGTCTGTGGCTGACAAACTTCGGATGCGGCCCGAACTCCTTCATCCTACACCTTGTCGAGGATATCATGGGCGGCAAGCCTCTGGGCCAGCTGGAAATAGACGAACACGCCGCCGAGGCAGGCATCGTTACACGCCTTGAAGCCTTCGTCGACACTATCACAGGGTTCGGTGACGCCACCGGGGAGCGTAGAGTTTCACCTCAGGATATCTACCGCAGCGCATCCACCGTCATCGACACCGGGAAGACCTTCATCATACCCAGGATGACTCCACACGTTGAGCTTATCGCCGCACTCCTGGAAGGCAGCGGGGTGAAAGCGGTCGTGCTTCCCGAGCCGGACGAGCGTAATCTGTACTACGCCGACCAGCTCACGTCGGGCGTGGAGTGTCTGCCCTATCGGGTGACACTGGGGGACTTCCTAAAATTCGGCTACGAGACGGGCACCGACCTGAACAACGTCGAGGCAGTCATGGCTAGCGCGTACGGTCCCTGCCGCTTCGGCAAGTATGCTCTGGAACAACGACGGATACTGGGGCAAGTCGGCATCGACCTTCCCATACGAACGACGGTATCCAACAACGCGTATCGCGATACAGACATCAGCCCCGGTTATGCCCGACTCGCGTGGAGAGGATCCGTCGCCATCGATTACATGCAAAGGTTACTCTGGCGTACCCGTCCCTATGAAAAGCGCGCCGGCTCGGCGGATGTTATGTTCGACGAATATGTCGCGAGGGTCGTGGACCGCGTGCTCAGGAAAGAGGATTTCAAGGATGTACTCCGCCAGGCGACCCCCGAGTTCAAGTCCCTCATCGACCCTGAGCTGCCCCGCAAACCGCTGGTGGGCATAAACGGCGAGATATTTCTCCGCTCCAACACGTTCAGCAACCAGGACCTTGTGCGTGAGTGCGAAGAGGCCGGCCTGGAGGTCATGGTCTCTCCCATGGGAGAGTGGATGAAGTATATCTTCTACCGGCACGTCGAGGACGCCGTGGGATACCGCAAACTGCTCAAAGCGATGGTCAGCTACATAATCAAGTTCATCTGGGAGCGGGACGATCACAGGATAGCCAGACATTTCAGCGACCTGGTCGACGGGAGAGAGCCATCAACCGAGGAGTTGCTGGCGCGTACAAGCCGGTGGCTATCGCCCAAATGCGGCAGCGAGGCGGTACTCAGCATCGGGGCCGGAATCGAATGGATGGAGAACCCCCGATTTGCCGGCGTGATATCGGTGATGCCTCACGGATGCATGCCGGGCGGGATTGTGGCCGCAATGTCCGACAAGCTCAGTGCACAGTACCACAAGCCCTGGATCAACCTGACCTATGACGGCTTCGCCGACAGTACAAACCTCGCCAGGATCCACAACTTCGCCGAGGTCATCCGCTTTTGCGGCCAGGAACAGCCTTCGTCTCAATCGAAGATAGCACCCTGAGGCGGGTCAACATCATGCCTGTCACTCCCCCCACCGTTGGCGGTGGCGATCATGTTGACAGTGCGGAAGACATATAGTAACATCTAATGTAGCCATCGACCCTCGGGCGGTGAGCGAGAGAACCAGGTAGTTAGTTGCTCCGCTTGGATCGGCAATGACCGAGACGGATGAAGAGAGTTCGCGTGATGACCCTCTCGGTTAGGCCGGGAGGGTTTTCTATTTGTGGTTAGTATGAAGCAGGCATTAACGGACGTTCCGGGGATTAAGATCGGCCACTACACCAACCGGCAGGGAGTCACCGGCTGTACGGTGGTGATCTGCGAGCAAGGGGCGGTGGCCGGGGTTGATGTCAGCGGTTCATCGCCCGGAACCAGGGAGACAGACTTGCTCCGCCCGGGAAACCTGGTGGAGAGGGTCCAGGGGATACTGCTCAGCGGAGGAAGCGCCTTCGGCCTGGACGCTGCCAGCGGGGTCATGAGATACCTGGAGGAACGTGAGTTGGGCCATGAGACCAGCGGCGGCAGGGTGCCCATTGTGCCCGCTGCCATTATCTTCGATCTCAACATAGGTGATCGAACGGCCAGACCGGGAGCCACGGAAGGCTATCAGGCCTGTTTGGCCGCCACCGACGCCGGGGTGACCGAAGGATGTGTCGGTGCCGGCACAGGAGCGACCGTGGGCAAGGTCCTCGGCATCCAGCACGCAGTCAAGAGCGGCCTGGGGACCAGCAGTCAGGTGATATCCAGAGATGTCGTGGTGGCTGCCCTCATGGTCGTAAATGCGGTGGGAGACGTGGTTGAACCGGGAACCGGAGAAATCCTGGCCGGGCCCCGCAGACCGGACGGAGGTGGATTCTACCGCACGTCCCAGCTGTGGAAAAGCGGGAGCAATAAGGGTGTCCCGCCCTTCAACACCGTGATCGGTGCGGTGGCTACGGATGCCAGGGTCAGCAAAGCCATGCTGGGCAGACTGGCCCGTGTGGCTCAGGCGGGTATCGCCCGCACCATCGACCCATGCCATACGATGCACGACGGGGACGTCTTGTTTGCTCTTTCCTGCGGCGAGAAGGATGCCGACATCAACGCTCTGGCAATAACCGCTGCCGAAGTGGTGGCCGTAGCGATAGTCAGAGCGATCCGGGCGGCAGATGCCCTGGCCGGAGTGCCGGCAGCGAAGGATGTAGTCAAGTGCTGAAGACTGGATTCATTGGCGCTGGAACCACAGGCACTGCTCTAGCAGTAAGGCTGTCTCAGAAGAAATGGCCCGTGGTAGCAGTGTCGAGTCGCACCCCGGCCTCCGCACAGAGACTGGCCGCGATGGTACCGGGTTGTAGTGCCTGTCACACGTCTCAGGAAGTAGTCGATGCCGCTGAACTGGTCTTCATAACCACCCCGGACGATGCCATCGCCCGGGTCTGCAGTGAAGTTCAGTGGCATGCCGGCCAGAGCGTGGTGCACTGCAGCGGCGCCCATTCTGTAGATATTCTGGAATCAGCAGAGCAATACGGAGCGGGCGTCGGTTCGTTCCACCCTCTGCAGACCTTTGCCCACGTTGACCAGGCCATGGAGAACTTACCGGGCTCGACCTTCGCGCTGGAGGCCCAACAGCCGTTGCTGGCGACCCTGGAGCAGCTGGCTGTTCTCCTGAATGGCAGTTGGGTAGAGCTCAAGCCGGGGGATAAAGTGCTGTACCACACAGCGGCCGTTTTTGCCTGCAACTATCTGGTCACGCTGGTCAAGCTCGCTCTGGACTTGTGGCAGGATTTCGGTGTGTCGTCAAAGGAAGCAACCAGGGCGCTGCTACCTTTGATCAGGGGAACGATAAACAATATCAGCACTGTCGGCCTGCCCAACTGTCTTACGGGTCCCGTCGCCCGCGGCGACCTGGGCACAATCGAGAGGCACCTGAGCGCACTGGAGGCCAGTAACCCTTCGCTGCTCGCTGTCTATAAGGAACTGGCTCTTCAGACCATTCCCACCGCGCTGGCCAAAGGCAGGCTTGACGAACAGCAAGCAGAGGAGATGAAGATACTGCTGACCACACAAGGCGAGTCACAATGCGGAGAAGGAGACACGAGATGAGAACAATGCTCAAGAGCAAAATCCACCGGGCCTGCGTCACTGAGGTCGACCTGGACTACGAGGGGAGTATCAGCATCGACAGGGCCCTCATGGACGCGGCCGACATCCTACCCTATGAAAAGGTAGAGGTACTGGACATCAACAACGGAGCCAGGTTCAGCACCTATGCCATCACGGGAGAGGCGAACTCGGGCACCATCGGCGTCAACGGCGCTGCCGCCAGGCTGGTGGCAAAGGAAGACCTGGTTATTATCCTCACCTATCGCAGCGTCCCCGATGATGAGGCGACCAGCGTTACGCCGCTCATAATCTGTGTCGACGGTCAGAACAGAATCATAGAGCAACCGTCCGCAGCCCACCCATCCGGATGCGACAGATGAGACCGAAGCCTGGAGTGCGGGAACCGAGAATACAGACTCGCCGTCCCTGAGTTCTGCAAAACACTGTCCGTGTGCCCGGCGAACCCGGTGTCAGGAATACAGATTTAAGCTGAAGGAGGCAGACGATGAGAGTAACGATCACCGAGATAAAAGATATGAAGCAGAGGAACGAGAAGATCCCCATGCTCACCGCCTACGACTATGTGACGGCCAGGATGGTTGACGAATCCGGCGTGCCGTTGATATTGGTGGGCGACAGCCTGGGCATGGTGATGCTGGGTTACGAGTCGACCATCCCGGTGACTATGGACGAAATGCTCCACCACACCACGGCCGTGGTGAGGGGGGCCAGGAAGGCTCTGGTTGTCGGCGACATGCCATTCATGACCTACCATATCAGTGTCCCGGACGCGCTCTCGAATGCCACGCGCTTCATTCAAGAAGGGGGCGCGCAGGCCGTGAAGCTCGAAGGCGGAGAGGCCGTCGCGGAACAGGTGCGACGCCTTGTCGCCTGCGGCATTCCGGTCATGGGCCACATCGGGCTGACGCCACAATCGATACATCAGCTGGGCGGCTTCAAGGCACAGGGCAGGGTGGTGGGGGACGCCAGAAGATTGCTCAACGATGCCCGCATCCTGGAGGAGGCCGGCGCGTTTGCCATAGTCCTTGAATGCACTCCGGCGCCTCTGTCCGAACTCATCACCGGGCGGCTGACTATCCCCACCATCGGAATCGGGGCCGGTCCCGGCTGCGACGGTCAGGTCCAGGTGATCAGCGATGTTCTCGGGCTCTACACCGACTTCGTACCCAAGCATGCCAGGCAATATGCCAGGCTAGCCGGAGAAATCAGAGACGCCGTCGCCTGCTATATCTCCGACGTCCGGTCCATTAGCTTCCCCACCACAGAACACAGCTACACCATGGATGAGGGCCTTATCGAACAGCTAGAGGCGGAAGCCTAGCAGGATGCAGGTAGTAAGAACAATCGCCGAGATGAGGACACTGAGGCAGCAACTCGACGGCGCGATCGGCTTCGTCCCCACCATGGGCTACCTGCACCGCGGTCACCTGGCTCTGGTGGAGCGGGCCAGGAGCGAAGACCAGTTCGTCATCGTAAGCATTTATGTCAACCCGCTTCAGTTCGCTGCCGGCGAGGACCTCACAGCGTATCCGCGCGATCCGAACCGTGACCGGGAGCTATTGCGGCAAGAGAATGCGGACATCGTCTTTATTCCATCGGACTCTGAGATGTACCCGACTGGATTCAGCACCTGGGTAGATGTCGAGCACATAACCGAACGCCTCGAGGGGGCGTCACGCCCCGGGCACTTCCGGGGCGTAGCCACCGTCGTGGCCAAGCTCTTCAACATCGTCCGACCATGCAGGGCCTATTTCGGACAGAAAGATGCGCAACAGGTGCTGATCATCAAGCGTATGGTGGCGGACCTCAACATGGGGATCGAAATCGCCGTTGTGCCTACCGTGAGAGAGAGCGACGGCCTTGCTCTGAGCAGCCGCAATCTCTACCTGAGCCCTGAAGAACGGCGGGCAGCCGCTGTGTTGTTCAGGGCCCTCACTCTGGCCCGGGAGCTACGCGCGGACGGGAAACGCGATGCCGATACCATCCGCAATCAGATGAAGGCGCTCATCGACAAGGAACCTCTGGCCCGCGTTGACTATGTCAGCGTTGCCGACGCCCGGACCCTGGATGAACTGCGCACAATCGACCGCACGACGCTGGCTTCCCTGGCCGTCTGGATAGGCAAGACAAGGCTGATCGACAACATGTCCCTGGAATAAGGTGGCGGACCCCGCACGAGAACAAGACCGGGAAAGCATCGCAGCACCCGGTAGATAGTGCATCCACACCAACCCGGCAACGGGCTTTTGGCGCCGCAGCACAAATCAACGAGATTTCGCCGGGAACCGGCTCCCCCCAGCTTCAGCTTCATTTGACAGGAAACGGGCCCTGTTGTATAATGCCCATACTCTTTCCGGAGAGTAAGTTTGCACGTTAACAATTGAATAGGTTTTGTGTTCTGCCTGGCGTGGGTCAAGGGAGGAAGAGCACAGGGCGGATGCCTTGGCATCAGCAGCCGAAGAAGGGCGTGGCAAGACTGCGATAAGCCTCAGTGAGCTGTCTAGCTAGCTTAACTGGGGATTCCCGAATGAGGCAACTCGCTCCGCCGAAAGCGGAGCACTCCGATTATGTCGGAGAGGGAACTGGGTGAACTGAAACATCTTAGTAGCCTGAGGAAGAGAAATCAACCGAGATTCCCTGAGTAGTGGCGAACGAAAGGGGAACAGCCCAAACCAGGGTAGCTAAGTGGGCTTGGATCCTAAGTTATCCTGGCGTTGTAAGGCACGAGGGACAGACTCCAAGGTCTGTCACAGAGTTACAAAGCTTCTGCTTAGTCGAATGCTTCTGGAAAGGGCAACCATAGAAGGTGATAGTCCTGTAAGCGAAAAGGAGAAGTCTCTGCTCGTGTCCTTGAGTACCACGGGACACGTGGAATCCTGTGGGAAGCAGGGGGGACCACCCTCCAAGGCTAAATACTGCTGATGACCGATAGTGAACCAGTACCGTGAGGGAAAGGTGAAAAGCACCCCGGGAGGGGAGTGAAATAGAATCTGAAACCCTGTGCTTACA
>PWRA01000010.1 GCA_003556385.1 Dehalococcoidia bacterium
CCACCCTGGCCATCATCGCCGGCTCGCTGGAGAAGTTCGCCACCGAGATCAGGAGCCTCCAGCGAACGGAAGTCCGGGAGGCCGAAGAGCCGTTTGAAGAAGGGCAGACCGGCTCATCCGCGATGCCCCACAAGAGAAACCCGGAACTCTGCGAACGCGTCTGCGGGCTGGCTCGGTTGGTGAGAGGCCATGCTCTTGCTTCTATGGAGAACATCGCCCTGTGGCATGAGCGCGATATCAGCCACTCGTCGGCAGAGCGAATCATCCTGCCCGATTCCTGTCTCGCGCTGGACTATATGCTGTCTATATTCACCCTGGTGATGAACGGTCTCAAGGTTTATCCCGAGAACATGCTTCGTAACATCGAACTCACCCAGGGACTCGTGTTCTCGCAGAGGGTGCTGCTGGCCTTGATAAACAAGGGTCTCACGCGGGAGGAAGCCTACAGATTGGTACAGGATAACGCTATGGCGGCGTGGCAGGGCCAGAAGAGCTTCCTGGCTTTGCTCCAGATGGACGGGCGCATAACCGGCCTCTTGAGCGAACGCGAACTCCACACTCTCTTCGACTATGATTACTTTCTGAAGCACGTGGACGGCGTTTTTGACCGCCTGGGGTTGACCGGGGCTGAACACGGGCAGAGGACAGACAGGGACGAGTCGAGCGGGCTGGCTCCCAGAGCGGTATAGCGTGGGGCAGCCGCTCTCCATTCTTTGCCTCGGAACCTCGTTTCGACTACAATTACCCTCTGAGACGACCGGATGCCGCCACTGTGTGCGCCCAAGTGGCTGAGCACCGGGGAAAAGAAAGACACGTTGCAGCGGAGTAAGCTGAGCCCGCTTCCTGACCGCACAATGGGGTGCTGACTATGAGACTCCTGCTTTGGCGCACCTTGCAGTAAGAAAGATGAAAACCGCACAAGAATACATCGATAGCATGAGGAAGATGCGCTTCGAACTCTACATGTTCGGAGAACAGGTCGCCGACCATGTCGACAATCCCTTGATCAGACCGGCGATGAACTGCGTGGCTGCCACCTACGAACTCGCAGAAGAAACCAGGTTCCCCCAGTACCGCGAGCTTATGACCGCCACGTCTCATCTCACGGGCAAGAAGATAAACCGTTTCTGTCATATCCACCAGAGTGTCGATGATCTGGTCAAGAAGTCCAGGATGGGGAGGGTGCTGGGTGCTCATACCGGGTCCTGCTTCCAGCGGTGTGTGGGGATGGACGCGCTGAATGCTCTTTCTATGGTGACCTATGACATCGACGTGAAGCACGGGACGGGCTACAATGAGCGTTTTCTTAAGTATCTCAGATACGTACAGGATGAAGACCTGGTCTGCGATGGCGCCATGACGGACGCTAAAGGCGACAGGAGCCTTCGTCCGTCCCAGCAAGCCGATCCCGACCTGTATCTCCATGTGGTTGAGGAGAAGCCCGACGGCATAGTGGTGCGCGGCAACAAGATGCACCAGACTGGAGCAGTCAATGCGCATGAGATCATCTGCATGCCGACCAGGGCGATGCTGGAAGACGACCAGGACTATGCCATCTCCTTTGCCCTGCCTGCTGACACCCAGGGGATCGTCTACATCTACGGGAGACAACCGGGCGACACCAGGAAGATAGACGGCCCGAACCTGGATACGGGCAACATTCTCTACGGAGGGCAGGAGTGCATGGTCGTTTTCGACGACGTGTTTGTTCCCTGGGAGCGGGTCTTCATGTACAGAGAATATGACTTCGCCGGCGACCTGGTGGAGAAGTTCTCCTCCTACCACCGTCAGAGCTATGCCTGCAAGTCGGGCATCGGCGACGTGCTTATCGGCGCCAGCCAGTTGGCGGCTGAATATCAGGGCACCTCCAAGGCCTCTCATATCAGGGAGAAGATACTGGACATGATCCATCTGAATGAGACCATGATGTCCTGCAGCCTTGCCTGTGCTTATGAGGGGCACAGAGAAGCCTCGGGGACTTACCTTGTCGATGCCCTGAGAGCCAACGTCTCCAAGCTGAACGTGACCAGGTTTCCTTATGACATAGCCAGACTGGCCCAGGACATAGCGGGCGGCTTGATAGCCACCATGCCGTCTGAGAAAGACCTTAAGCACCCCAGAATAGGCAAGTATATTGCCAAATACCTGAAAGGCGTCGAGGGCGTTCCAGTAGAAGACCGTATTCGTGTCTTGAGACTGGTTGAAAACCTCACCATGGGATCGGGAGCGGCATGTTACCTGGCGGAATCGATGCATGGTGCCGGCTCACCCATGGCCCAGAGGATCATGATCGGCCGGCAGTCCGATGTGGAGCGGATGAAGAACAGTGCCAGACGATTGTGCGGCATTGAACCCTAGCTGGCAGGCCCAGGCCGGTCGCTTGCCTGGTTTGGCCTGAGACGCCGTAGGAAGGCAGCTGCACCGGGGTTCCAAATCCCGGTAGCACAAAGGAGGAACACATGAGTAATGACCCGACGGTTTTGATGAACACGGACTTGCCCCTGCCGTTATTCTGTCGCGGCAAAGTCAGGGATGTCTATGACCTGGGCGACAAACTGCTCATCGTGTCAACCGACCGCATCTCTGCCTTCGATGTCGTTCTTCCCTGCGGCATCCCTGACAAGGGAGAGGTCCTGAACCGCCTATCCGCCTTCTGGTTTCGGAAGACGGCCGACACGCTGCCCAACCATTTGGTCAAAGTAATCGATGGCGAAGGCGATCTGAGTGAACTACGGTGCCTCTCGGGGCATCAGGGCGAGTTGCCGGACTGGCTCCTCGGCCGCTCGATGCTCGTCGCCAGGGCTGAGCGCCTGCCCGTAGAGTGTGTTGTCAGGGGCTATCTTTCCGGCTCGGCATGGGAGGAGTACAGGGAGACCGGTAGAGTGGGCGACATTAGTTTGCCGTCGGGCATGAAGGAAAGCCAGGAATTTCCTCAACCTATCTTCACCCCGACCACCAAGAGCGACACGGAGCATGACCGTCCCTTAACGGGCCAGGACGTAAAGGAACTCGGGCTTGAGGAGGTCTACGATGAACTGGCGGAGAAGAGCCTGCTCATTTACGGCTTTGCCCGCGATTATGCCAGGCAGAAGGGGATAATTATCGCCGATACCAAGTTCGAGTTTGGCTTCATCGATGGCCGGTTGTCCCTTGTCGACGAGCTGCTCACGCCGGACTCGAGTCGCTTCTGGGAGGCGAGCCGGTATGAGGTCGGCCGCTCCCAGCCCAGCTTCGATAAACAGCCCGTTCGCGACTGGCTGTCCCGTTCCGGATGGGACAGGAATCCGCCTGCGCCTATGCTGCCGCCGGAGGTGATCGAGGGGACATCGGCGAAGTACCGTGACGTGTACAACAGGTTGACGGGACAGGCCCTGCCGCCGAAGCCGTGACCTGCTCTGCCCGGCCGCGTGACGATGTGCCATACGTGGCCTTCATCGGCCTGGCAAGCTTCTACCGGTCACCACATGCGTGCGGGTTGACGTCTTGTTGCGCCCTGGCTCTGCATGACGGCCTGGTGCTGCACACGCTCCTGCCATCCGTCAGTCGGTCCTTCCCACTGGTATGATGTATAGCGGTCGCTCCTCTCCCGGCAGACGGAGGATATTCCCGACCTGGTCATCGTGAAAAGCTCCGACGACGACCATTCCCAGATCCAGGGCAACGGCCTGAAGGTAGAGGTTCTGTGCCGCGTGTCCCGCCTCCATGTGTACGTATCTGATACCGCGGTCTCCGTAACGATTAGTGGTCCGTTCGTAAACGGCGCTGAGTACAATGCTTATAGCAGCCTCTTCGATGAAGCGCTGTCCCAGAGCAGCGGAGGCCAGTTCAGCCCTTATGTCACCGTCGCGCACCTCCATCAGCTTGTTCTCCGCCGGATCGTAGCGATAAACACCGGCGCTCACCGCTTCCACGGTGCCTGCCACGAGGTAAGTCTCCAGCGGGTAGGTGGCCCCCGCCGACGGTGATGTTCTGAATCCTCTTGTGGGCTCGGTGATCCCCTGGGCCGCCCAGAGCAGTTGTGATATCTCATCGAGCGTTAAAGGCGCATCTGTGTAGTCCCTGACCGACCTTCGCTGCAGCAGAGCTTGTTCCACGGAGACATCGCTATCGAATCTTGGTTCGGGCAGCGGCAACGTTGTGGTGTTGGTTGGTGGGGTGGGAGTTGGCTCTGTCGCCGGCGGGCAGTCGGCGGCAACCGCCAACACCAGTAGCGCGGGCGCGATTGCCAGCAGCAGGAGCTTGAGGCTCAGTCTGTTCGTTGATGATCGCATCTTCAAAACCCTCCCTCTATTATGTCAGTACTATTTTAGACGAAAGCCCGCTGTCAACGCTATCAGGGATAGAGGGTGCAGGCAATCCGTACCTCGTTGAGGCTATGGTGGCATATCGTTGACGCGGGGCCTGTGCTTTTGTGATCTGGCAGTCGGTATAACGTGATCGGGGTTGCGACGGTCGGGCTGAGATCATATTCTGTGGAGGGATGGAACGTCTGTTGGCGTCGCAGGCCGTCCCACGACCTGGCACGAGGCTGCGGTTAGTTCACGCGGCGTTGACAGCCGTATTTGCGTCCAGTAGACTGGAACAGCACAGGATGTTTTCTGGCTCGGGTTTATAGTGAGCATGGATTGGGGGTTGAGGAAGAGCAATGACCGGGGCTGACTTAAGGGAACCGCACGCTGGACACCCACTTGTGCAACCGACCATCAAAGGGTCGGTGTTCTGTTTTGGAGGTTCAAAATGAGAAGCAGGCTGAGCACGGGACTACTGACCACCTTGTTGATGGTGGGTCTGTTGCTGCCGGGATGTGCAGGACCACCCCCGGACACGGCAGTCGTTCAACGTTCGACAGACAGAGTTGAAACTCTAACCAGTGACATCCAGCAGCTAGAGCAGAAGGCGGATGAAGACGGAAAAGCTAAGGTGGTCATAAAACTACAGGGGGCCTCGCTTTCGAGTGTTGACCCGGGGGAAGTGGTTGCGGAACTCAAGCGGCACGCAGCCCGGAGCCAGAAGAAGGTGCTGCAACTCCTGGAAACGAGAGGCGGGACTGTTCTGAACACTTTCTGGCTCACCAACGCTATACTGGCTGAGGTGCCGGTGGACCTACTCGACGAGCTTGGCTTCTTGAACGAAGTGGAGAGGCTTCTTGAGAACTTCAGTGTAAGGATCCCTGAGCCGCTGGAGTACGAGGTACTGCAGCATGTCGGTCCTTACGTCGTCGGGGACGTTACCTGGGGACTCGATAGAATAGGCGCCCCCGAAGTGTGGGCCATGGGTATAACTGGTTCCGGGGTGCGGGTGGCAGTTATGGACACAGGAGTTGACCTTGGTCACCCCGACCTCACCGGCAGGATGTGGACCGATGATGAGGCTGACCACACTTATCCCGGGGGCTGGATTGAGTTCGATCGGGACGGCAATACGCTGGTCGGGTCGACACCTCGCGATGCACATGGACACGGCACTCACGTCTCGGGAACTGTTCTCGGTGGCGATTCGGCCGGCGTTGCTATCGGTGTTGCTCCCGATGCTGTTCTGATGCACGCACGCGTGATGCCTTATGGTTGGGGGACGTTCGCCCAGATCGTTGCTGGCCTGGAGTGGTGCATAGATCCTTTTGACCAGTATGGCAACCCGGCCGGACAACCGGCGGATGTAATCAATATGTCTCTGGGCAGCCTGGGATATCGTGACGCGATGATAGAGTTGGTAACCAACACAGAAGCCGCCGGCATACTGCTCATCGGGTCCATTGGCAACGAAGGAGAGGGGACCTCGGGAGGGCCGGGCAATGTCTACCAGGCACTTGCCGTTGGTGCTACCGATAGGAAGGATAACGTCGCTGCGTTTAGCAGCGGAGAGGTGATAGATTGGCCGGCGTCTCACCGCGAGCCCTACATCAAGCCGGACGTCAGCGCCCCTGGAGTGGGTGTGGCATCGGCGGTGCCTGTGGATCTGTGGGGGCCGCCTGATCTATGGGGTGTCGCGGGGGGTACGTCAACCGCAGCGCCTCATGTGGCCGGAGCGGTGGCCCTTATGCTGGACGCCAACCCCGCTTTGGGGATCCACGAGATCAGCCAGATTCTCAGGGAGACAGCTCATTACTATGGTGAGAGACCATGCACACGCTACGGCTGGGGCAGGATCGATGCTTTTGAAGCGGTGTCTTTGGTGGCTCTCGACACCGGTATTGAGGGGATTGTCCGCGACGGCGAAACCGGGCTGCCGCTGGTTGGTGCTAAGATAGTCGTTGAGGAGACTGGGGTGGCAAGATGTACTGATGATGCGGGCTACTATCGCGTCTTCCTGCCGCCGGGCACCTATAATGTGACTGCCGGTCTCTTTGGCCATCACGAGCAAGACACCACAGTTGGGGTTATGGAGGACGCCTTCACGACTCAGGACTTCGCTCTTGAGTCTATGCCCACAGGGTCGATCGCTGGCACAGTTGCTGATAGTGAAACGGGCGAACCGATTGGAGGGGCAACCGTTACCTTACCGGGTACCGGGCTTAGCACAACCACAAACGAACTTGGCCAGTATTCCATAGAGGCGCCGACATGTACTTACCGTATCAGGACTTGGGCCCTGAGCTACCTGGAAGCCATAGTCGACGATGTAGATATCCTGGAAGACGAGACAGTGACAGTTGACCTTGCTCTCGAGCCCGCTCTGGCGGTGGCAGTATTGGGAGATTACGCTTCCCAGCTTACCAGGCTGCTCAAGGACAACGGCGTTTCGGCGGAGGAACGGGACTGGGAGGTAATCGATGATATAGACGACTACGACGTCGTGGTTATGAGTAATCCCGATGATCCGGGGGACGACACCTTTCTGGAGTTTCTGGAGGTGGCGGGCGACAAGGGGGTGGGAGTCATATTCACCAGCTCGCACGGGGTGACCGGGCCGTGGGGGATATCGCTCTTGCAGCGGTATCTCGGCCACCCTGCCGGGCAGGGTCATGCCTGGGAGCACGGCGATGTATATTACGAGGTGACCCAGGCACACCCGATTTTTGAGGGCTGGGATGTGGGCGACACCATAACGATCATCGATTCTGGGGACGGCGACCATGCCTGGTTCCGGGATTATCTGGGCTACAATGTAGGTCGAGTTGGCTCTCAGTCTGAAGGGGTGCGTGGTGATGCCGTGGCTTTGAACACTTATGGCAAGAGCTTACATGTCCTGCTGGCTAGCCTGGGCCCCCAGTCGGACAGCGATGTAAGGGATTGGACCGAAGACGGCGCAACCATTCTCGTGAATACCGTGTCTTTTGCAGCCCTTGGCTCTGGGATTGAGGGGTTTGTGACCGACCCGCAGACCGGAGAGCCGCTGGACGGGGCCAGAGTAGATGTTCCCGAAACAGGGGTGGTAGCGTACGCAGATAGCTCGGGTTACTATCGGGTCGTGCTGCCGCCGGGCACCTATGGTTTGACTGTCAACGCTTTTGGGTACTACGAAAAAAGCGCCTCGGTCGAGGTTGCGGAAGACGCCTTCGCCTCTCAGGAGTTCGCTCTGGAGTCAATGCCCACCGGGTTCGTTGCAGGCACAGTTACCGACGTTGAGACGGCCGAGCCGATTGAAGGAGCGATCATCTCTTTGCTGGATACCCAGGCTAGCACCGCCACTGATGATGACGGCCATTACATCATTGAGGCGCCTGTGGGAACTCACGATGTCAGGGTTTGCTTCGCGGGTTATCGGGCATCGATCGCTTCCCATATAGATGTTATCGAAGACCAAACCACGACAGTTGATACTGCTCTTGAGCCGGCCCTGGTTGTGGCAGTATTGGGCGATTACCTCTCCCAGTTGACTACGCTCCTTACGCACCAGGATATCTGGACCGACGAAAGGTGCTGGGACATAATCGATGGTATAGACGACTACGACGTCGTGGTCGTAAATCACCCTGATGACCCGGGGGAGGATACCTTTGTGGAGTTTCTGGAGGCGGCCAGCGATAATGAGGTGGGAGTGGTCTTTACCAGTTCGTCGCCATCTGTATCGTGGCCCTATGGGATATCGCTTCTACAGTGGTATCTGGGCGACCCGTCGAGACAGGGCGATGCCGTCGCTGGTGGCGACGTGTATTATGAGGTGATGCATGCACACCCCATTTTCGAAGGCTGGGAAGTAGGGGACACCATAACTACCATGTATGCCAAACGGGACAGGCGAATGCATGCCTGGTTCTGGGACCACTCAGGGTATACGATGGCGCATGTTGGCACTAACCATGGGGGAACGCGGGGTGCTGCCGTGGCCCTGAATGCCCATGGTGGAAGCCTGCATATCCTCCTGGCTAGCCTGGCGTCCCACCGTTCCGCAGACGTGACAAACTGGACCGAAGACGCCAGAGAAATCTTCGTGAGGGCAGTACTGGTGGGCGGTGGCCTTATCGACGCACATGTGCTGGTCGGCACGACTGAACTGCCTTTCGGTGTGGTGGGTGTGGAATACCAGGCGACGCTCGAGGCCACTGGCGGTGTCCCACCCTGCACCTGGTCGGTAATCGGGGGCACCCTCCCCGATGGGCTGGGGCTGGACGCTGAAACCGGCGTCATCTCAGGGACCCCGACCGCTGACGGTAGCTTCGACCTCACCCTCCGGGCGATCGATACTACCGGAGAGACGGCGACGGCAGACCTGTCGATTAGGATCGCGGAGCCCCTGGAAATCATAACCACCGAACTGCCAGCCGGTCGGGTGGGGGTAGCCTATGAGGCGACCATTCAGGCCGCGGGTGGCATCCCGCCCTACACGTGGTCGATCACTGGACTCGGACTACCGGACGGACTGGAACTGGACTCTGAAGCCGCGGTTATCTCGGGGACGGCGACCGAAGACGGCACTTTTAGGCTCGCCGTTGAGCTCACAGATAGTATTGGGCTCACGGAAGGAGCACTGTTTTCGATCGATGTTGCTCCAGAAGGACGTTGTTTTATAGCCACCGCGGCCTACCGAACTGATACCGCACAGGAGATCGACATCCTGAGGGAGTTCAGGGATGGGGTTCTGCTGTCCAACAGCCTGGGTGCCTGGTGTGTATCCTACTATTATATGACCAGCCCCCCCATAGCGGACTTCATCTCGCAACACGAGGTTCTCAGAAATGCGGTAAGGGTGGGGTTTGTCGATCCGGTAGTGAGTATACTGCACCGGACCTACGATCTGTGGTCGGCGAGAGGCTGAGCACTGAAACAGGAGCCTGTGCAGAACCCTTGTCGTTTGTCGTTCACGTGGTCGACCGGCACAGGCTGTTAACTACGCTATTGACTACTCGTTGATCGGTGGTAGAATAGCAGTTGGCGGATCGTACGTATGAGGAGGGTCGCCTTGCTTCTGACTGTCGCAGCCCTGGTTGCCGGCATGGTAGGCTGTCGTCCTGTTCAGTACCAACTCACAATATCAAGCACGGAGGGTGGTTACGTGAGCAGGCCTGGTGAGGGTACTTTCACCTATAACGAGGGAAGAGTGGTGAGAGTGGTAGCCAGGAACTGTCTCGGCTATTGGTTCTCGGAGTGGACGGGCGATGTGGATACGGTCGATACTCTCAATAGCTTCGTAACAACCATCACCATGGACGGAGACTACTCCATAGCAGCTACCTTCCGACACATCTGTGACCGCTGAGATTCGCGGACAACACCGGTGGAATGTACGATGGTTAAAATCACTATTGACAATTCAACCGGTGCGACCTAGAATATGAGTAGGCCTGCAGAAACACGGTGACTGGTGGTTAATGGGTACACTAGAGGGCTGGGTGAATCGTCGTGATGCCGGGTGTGGCAAGTGCCGCCGTGTGGGTTGGGCTTTCATCTTGCTGCAACGACCGCGCCTGCTCCCCTTCTCCGAGAACGGGCCGGTTGCGAGTTGTAGTCTTCCGTTTTCGAGTTCGTTTAGTGGTCGTCTGCGTCACGTAGCTGTAGGGAGTTGAAGGCTGAATATGAAGATAGACCTGGGTTGGACGAGTCATCATGATATGAAGAGAGCGGGAGTGTTCTTCATTGCAGCCGCCTTAGCCGTGGTCATGGCGGGCTGTGCGATTTACTACGACCTCGAAATCTCGAGCACTGCTGGTGGTTCGGTAACGAATCCCGGTGAAGGGGTCTTCGAGTACCACTCCTGCACAGAGGTTAGCCTGGTGGCGATGCCCGATGCTGGCTACCGGTTTGTCAACTGGACCGGTGACGTTGAAGCCATCGAAGATGTTAACTCCGCCTCTACCATTATCACCAGCATGGACGACAATTACTCCATAACGGCTAACTTCGAGGAGATACCCCCGGTCCAGTTCTCGCTCACAATTGCTAGCACGGCCGGTGGCTCGGTCACTGTACCTGGTGAAGGGGTCTTCACTTATGACTTGGGCACCGAGGTCAGCCTGGTGGCGACTACAGATAGTGGCTACTATTTTGTGGGCTGGACCGGCGATGTAGGCACCGTTGCCGATGTCAGCTCCCCATCGACCTCTATAATCGTGGAGGACGACTACTCAATAACGGCTAACTTCGAGCAGATACCTGCCGGCCAGTTCGTCCTCACTATTTCGAGCACGGCCGGCGGCTCGGTGACGATACCCGGCGAGGGCGTGTTCCTCTATGAGGCCGGCACCGAGGTCAGCCTGGAGGCGACTGCAGATAGTGGCTACTATTTTGTGGGCTGGATCGGCGATGTAGGCACCGTGGCCGATGCTGAATCGCCGTCGACAACGGTCGCTATGGAGGACAGCTACTCCATAAAGGCTAAGTTCGAGCAGATACCTGCCGGCCAGTTCGTCCTCACTATTTCGAGCACGGCCGGCGGCTCGGTGACGGTGCCAGGCGAGGGCGTCTTCCTCTATGAGGCCGGCACCGAGGTCAGCCTGGAGGCGACTCCAGATAGTGGCTACTGTTTTGCGGGCTGGACCGGCGATGTGGACACCATTGCCGATGTCGACTCTCCATCGACCTCAATAATCATGGAGGACGACTACTCCATAACGGCTAGCTTCGATGCGATGCCGCCCGAACCCGTCACCCCGCCCGAACCCGTCACCCCGCCGTCACCCGTTGTCGGTTTCACCGTTCACCCCATCAACAAGCTCGCTGTCATGGCGCCCTGGCTTGCCTTGTTTGCAGCCATTATCGCCGGGGCAGGCGTGCTGGTTCTGAGGCGCCGCAAAGCTATGAGATCGCCTCGTAGCTAATGCTCCTCGCTATGACAGACAATCATAGGAGTAGACAAGAACTGCTCCCCTCGGTTTCGAGCCAACCTGGGAGCAAGCCTTCACTCCCCGGCTTTTAGTAAGCTCCCTGGAAGATCTGGGTTATATACAGGTAATCTCCTCCCTCTGAGAACGCAACTCCTACACCTGTTATAGTGTACCGTGGGTCCAGTATGTTTGCCCTGTGACCCGGACTGCCCATCCATGCTGAGACTGTCCACTCACATACTTCCTGCAAGGACAGGTAAGGCCCCGGAATCGTCCGTCTCGTCGGTATCATGGCCAGATTTTCTCCTCGTATCGTGCCGGCCGGCTGGCCATAGTTGAAGCTCCTTTGCCCCGGGTATCTCTGATGGCTGAAGTAGCCGTTCTCGACCATACTGATGCTATGCTCCCGGGCCAGACTGGTCAGGAGGGCGTCTGCGCTAAGAGCAGATAGACCGGCCTGTTGCCTTTCGTGATTGACCAGTA
>PWRA01000152.1 GCA_003556385.1 Dehalococcoidia bacterium
AACACAAACTCCGGCAGCAACTGGAAAGCGGCCGCCGCGAGACCCTGCACCGGATGAGGATCTCGGGCACGGCGATCGCCGGCATTAACATCGACGCCGACCCGCAGTGGCAATCGGCCCGTCAGAAACTCATCGACTCCTTCGCGCCGAGACTGCGCGATCTGAAGCAAGCACTGACCGGCTAGCAGGAGCAACCCCGTCCCGATCCAACAGGGACGACCCACCGCCAACCACAGCAGAACCCGGCGGTCATCCGCGGAGGGGGACAGAGGCCCTGGGGGCTCCACCCCCAGACCCGGGCAAGCGGAACGTAGGGGAGGGTCTTGTGCCCTCCCGGTGGGGAGGCTGTGCACGATGAGGGCAGGGACAAGCCCCGCCCCTACGAGATTGCCAGGAGAGACTGGCACTGACCATGAGGACCCTTCCCGCATCATTGAGAGGAGCCCCGATGAAATCGGGGCGACGTGGCAATCCCACACCCACAGATTGCTTCGTCACGACAGGTCGGGGTTCGCATTCCAGGAGGGGGTATGGGAAAGTCATGTCCCGACCCTGTCGAGGTCCGATGACTCGCGACTCCTGTCGGAGATGCGCGACACAGTCGGCACTAGATGAATCGGCGTACCCTCCCGACCCCCTACTCGTAGCCCACATCCTGAGATTGTCGCATGTCGCGACCCCTTCGGGGATTCGCAGTGCCAGGTGAGTGGGGTCATTGCTTGGCACACCTTCCTGAATGCCCTGCAGAATGCCCTGCAAGGTATTGCTTTTCCCCGTAGAGACGTGTTACCTTCGTCAATCGGCATACACATTGATGCAAAGGAGGTTATGAGAATGACGTAAGCAGAAGCTCAGAAACGAGTCGCGTTAGAACAATCCATGAGCAAAGGAGAAAAGGGATGACCAAGAAATCGAGAGAGCGTGGGCGGGGATTGCTGCTGGTGCTGGTGGCGGGCAGCCTGCTGGCCATGCTCGCCAGCGCGCTGCCGGTGGCCGCCGATGACGCGCCTGAAGCTAATGCTGTCCGGACTCTGCCCTACACGGTGGTGCCGGGAGAGGAGTTTGAGGTCACCGTGAGCTTCACTGCGCCGGCCGATGGCTTCGGTTCAATCACGCTACGGGAGCGGGCGCCTGCCGGCTGGACCGTGTCCGTGGACAAAGCATGGTGTGATCCCGAGGCAGGAGATGCTATCATCCTCGAGCCCAACGACCCCGGCTATCAGTGGTTTACTGAGCATGAGGGGGGCACAGAGTTCACCGCGACGTACAGGGTCCTGGTGCCGGTTGATGCCGAGTTGGGGGAATACACCTTCGAGAACGAGTTGTTTCAGTACCACATAGACGAAAACGACGAGGTAACCGGACCCTTCACCGAGGAGGTCGGCGGCCGGCAGACCGTTACGGTCACCGCCGATAGCGGCCGGGTCGACCTGAGGGCCCATACCCCCAAACCAACCGGCTGCATTCAACTGATCAAGCTGTTTGATCCCGATGACACTGAGTTCTTGCACGATCAGATAGAGGTGCGGATAACCGGTCCCGATGACTTCGACGAAACCTACACTCTTAGGGCCGGGGACGCCTGGGAGAAGGTTATCTGCGACCTGGAGTTGGGCACCTACACGGTGGAGGAGCTGGACCCTGTGCCGGGCTGGATACCCACCTACGACCCGGCAGACCGCCAGCTGACGGTAACTGAGGCGACGGAACCGGGACCGGGTGCAACGATGACCATTACCAGCACCCGCAGCATCATCGGGATCAGTGTCTCGCCCTCCGAGATGGATTTCGGCGAGATTGCCCAGGGTGAGACCGCAACCGGCGTTGACATCACGGTGACGAACACCGGCAACGTGAACATAGATATCGACGTTATACTGGATGACGACACGGCGTACAACGATGATGGAGACCTGTTCTACACGGCGGCCCTGATGCTCAACGGGGTCTTCAGTGACCGACACGATACTCCCACCGCGTTGGGCGCCTGGCCCGCCCTGCTCGAGTACATAGCACCGGATGGCACAGAGGACGTGACCACGGCCCTGGCTTGTCCCGGAGATATGTTTGCCGATACGGAATACACCGGCACCCTCATCTTCTGGGCCGAGGAATCCGGCGGTTAAGGTAGTACAGCAGTGCAGGGTGGCCGGGAAGCCACCCTGCACCCGGCAAAGGAGGGCTACAAGTGAAAACGGTTATCGCCCTGGCGGCGGCCCTGGTCCTGATCGGCCTGTATGCCACCCCTGTGACGGCACAGTCGCTACAACTGAGTCCGGCCTCGGTGGAGGTGGATGTTCCGGCCGGCGGCAGCAGCCGGGTGGAGTTCTACGTCTTTGACTTCGCCGGCGACCTCGAGATAGGAGTGGAGAGCATACCGCTGACGGTAGAGCCCGACGAGGTCACGGTTGATGCCGGGCCGGAAGGCAGCAAGGTGGTGGTCACGCTCCACGGGGATGAAGGGCTGGGCTCCGAGACATACGAGGGCCGGATAACATTCCTCGCCAGGACCGGCGGCATGGTGGCCATGGGGATCAAGGTCCGGGCCACCGTCAACCATGTAGCGGAAGATGCGGCCTTCCCCACCATACCCCTGGTGATCGGGATTGCGGCCTTTGCAGCCATAATAGCGGCGGTTGTTATCCTAAGCGGGCGAAGACCCCGGCAGCGGTCCGCCTGACCCTGGCTATGGGGCTGGCCCTGGTGGGGATGAGATTGGTGGGGACAGCGGCGCTGGCGGCTTCGCCCCCAAGCCCCCGGATACGAGGAACTAATGTAGGGGAGGGTCTTGTGCCATCCCAGGGCTCTGTTCATAACCCTCTTATCCCCCTTACCTCAAGGGGCAGGCCACGAGGGCGGGGACAAGCCCCGCACCTACACAGCTGCTGGGAGGGACCGGCTATTACCATGAAAACCCTCCCCGCGTCGTTGCGAGGAGCCCCGAT
>PWRA01000028.1 GCA_003556385.1 Dehalococcoidia bacterium
CCGGCCAGTTCGGCAATTCCCTCTTCTGTGAGGGGTTGGGGCAGCTTGTCGCTAACCTCGCCAGACTCCGGCCATTCAACAGACACATATTGGGCCAACGCTTCGTCGTATTCTCGCTTCGCCTTCAGATAATCCCTGAGCAAGTCGTCTGCCATTGCCATATTCAACCGTCCTTTCCGCTGCGTCACGTTTGCAGCATAGCTATAGGTTCTGCGTTATTTTTGCGTTAAACCGTCTGGGGCGGGCGGCGACATAAAGGAATTTTAGCTACAAAAGGGGATTTTGCCAACTAGCACATTAGTTCGCTTTCGTTCGTAAAGGGCCTAGCGGGGAATCATGCCACAGACTTAGAAGGCAGCCGCTCTGTCCGACTGAGCTACAGGGACAGCCGTGTTAAGTATAGCACGACAGGACTTCGATGATGAAAGAGGTGACTCAGTCTTTGTGAGCCTGTTCTGCGTGTTCCTGCCAGCATTTCTCGTGCACGTAGACGGCACATCTGGCGCAGAAGTAAATACGGGTTCTCGCTTCGTCGTTGCAGACTGGACATTTCATAACACTCTGCCTCTCCGTTTCATGCCTTCGTGGTCGGCGCTTCAGTGTCGGACCTCTCCCCTCTGTCTCCGCGGGAGTCGGTGACATAGAAGCCCGGCCCCTTGAAAAGGATAGGTACAGGCGAGAAAACGCGGCGGGCTACGCACTGACACTTCGGACAATCAGCCACCGGTTTGTCGTGAAAGCTCTGCTTGAGATCGAATAGCAGTTCGCAACTCAGGCATCGATATTGATAAGTAGGCATCTTCGTGCTCCTTTACTATGGAAGAGGCATTATCTACTCAACCTGCTTCTCTTCCTCCGGGATCGGCTCCTCCGGGCGCTCCGCCTCGGACGTCTCCTCTTCCTCCTTCGCTTGCGACGCCGGGATTTCCTCCTCAACGGCCTCTTCCTCTGAAAGCTGCTCCTCCTGCTCGGCCTCGGCCACCTCCTCCTCCGGCTCGACCTCCGCCTCGGCCACCTCCTCCTCACGGGCGCCCAATTCGGAAGCGGCTTGCCGACGGGCGCGCGATCCTGAGAGCTGCCTCACTGCCGCTTGCTCCTCTGCGGCCTGCTCCTCTGCAATCCGTTCCTCAGCCGCCCTGGTCGCTAAGATCTGTGCCTCAGCTCTGCTCTCTCTCGGGCTGAACTCGCCATCCAGATTAACCGTCCCTATCTCGTAATGCGGCCGGTGAGCCTGGAGTACGTGCTCATCCCAGCAATACGAATGCGTAAAGGTGCCGCACGAACAATGGAAAGCGACCCTGTCGTAAAGCAGTGGATTTCCGCATACAGTGCAGTTCATTTACTTACCTCCTGCGATTAGCACTCCTGGCACCAAAGTGCCAATTATATCGCGCCTGCGGAGTTTCAGCAAGCGTGCGAGCCAGGGCAGCCGAGGTTTGCCGGCGACAGGGGGCAGGAGGACACTTGCTGATAGGCGCGGCCGATTAGTCCAGGTTACGTAGCCGGGGCACAAAGGCTGCGGCCAGGACTGATAGCGAGGCCAGCGCCATAGCCGCGCCACCGATAACCCACTGCACCCCTACGACTTCCGTTATCAGCGCCGCGGCGAAGCCACCGAGCCCCATGAGTCCCACCTCCATCATAAAGATACTCATGACCCGTCCGCGGTACTCGTCCCGGGAGTAATCCTGGAGGACCGTGACGGCCGTTGCTATCAGTCCTGTCTGGCCTATTCCCACCAGGATGAGCAGCGACAGAGAAACATACCATGTAGTGGAAAAGGCAAAGCCTATGAGGGATACAGCGAGACACACAGCGCTTATTAGCAGGAGCCGCCCCCGGTTCCGATCGGGCAGGGAGGCGAGAACCAGGGAGCCGGCAATGGCGCCGATACCGATGAACATCATCAGCAACCCCAGCCCGGTAGCACCAACCCCCAGGATCTCGCTGGCCACTATGGGCATCAAGGTCATATAGGGAGTAGCGAGGATGATGCCGACAAGACCGAATAACAGGATGATGAGCAACACCTTCTCCTGCCGGACATAGGCAATGCCTGCCTTGATGTTCGATATAGCGCCCTGACCGCCGAGGGCAGTCGGACTCGTGCGCGGAAGGAAGAGGATGAGGAGGGACGAGACAAGATAAAGACCGGTTATTATGAAGTAGGTGTTGGCGTAGTCGACCGTGTCGATAAGGAAGCCCGCCAAAGCCGGTCCCAGTACCCGCATTCCGCTCATGGCCGCGGTATTCAGCGACACGGCATTGAGGACCTGCTCGCCGCCTACGATCTCGTAAACCATAGCCTGGCGTGAAGGCATCATGAGCGACATCACCGTTCCCTGGCCCGCTGCGGCTACTATCAGAATCCACCATGAGCCGCTGTCGTCGAAGCCCAGATAGCCAAAAGTCAAGGACAGGGCAATGCTCAGCGAGATCGCGGCGGAGACCAACTGGCCGGCCAGTATGACGTGGTTCTTCAGTATTCGATCGGCGATCACTCCGCCAAGGAGCGAGAAGACGAGCATCGGCAGTGCCAGGGCCAGAGACTTGAGCCCCAGGATGGTGGGCGACTCGGTGAGCTCCCAGATAAGCAGATTGCGCGCCAGTATCTCCATGTTCATGCCGGCCGTGTAACCCATCATGTTGGTCCAGTAAAGTCTGTAGGCCGGGTTCTTCAGCGAGTCGAAGGTGCGCAGGTTGCGTAGAGACATTCCTTCTCTGCCGGCTCTTCTGCCGGTATCGCCTCCATCGGCGGGGTTTCCACCGCTCCCGGTGGCGACGTTCTTCGATTCGTCCATATCTTGGTTCTAGGGTACCTCTCTGCTCAGTCTTTCGGGATGCAGAGAGAAGGGGTATCATCCGGAGAAACCCCCTTCTTGAGGATCCGTATGCCTCTGACGAGTCGTATGCCGGGGGCCGAGAAGGATCAGGATACACCTCGATCGGTCCGGAATCTCGATGCATAGTATAGCATTCCCGGCATCGTAAGGCACGTCTCCTGTTGTGTTCTGCATGCACCGGGTGTTATGCCATGCCCTGCCGCACCGGCACGCTTCATCGGGTCTGGTTGACAACAGGTTTCGCCAGCCGCTAATATGGACGGGCCATCGACTGACAGCCACAGCCGGCTTCTCGTGAAGGGCGGCTCTCTACTTGATTGTGGTTTGCTGGAGGGAGAATGTCGAAGAAGACTGTCGAAGACATAGAGGTCAGAGGGAGGAGGGTTCTGGTCAGGGTCGACTTCAATGTACCCCTCAACAGAGACACGGGCGCCGTCGGCGACGATAGCCGGATCCGCGCTTCGCTGCCTACCATCAGGTACCTTGTTGACCACAAGGCTAAGGTGATTGTCTGCTCTCACCTGGGGCGCCCCAAGGGGGAGGCGGTCGAAGAGCTTCGTATGGCGCCCATAGCTCACAGACTATCACAGCTGATCGGCCTGCCGGTCGATACGGCGCCGGATTGCATCGGTGAGGACGTGAAAGCGAAGGCGGACGCACTGGAGGAGGGCGATATGCTGGTACTGGAAAACCTGCGCTTTTACCCTGAAGAAGAGGCAAACGCCACCGACTTTGCCCGGGAGCTGGCTGGACTGGCCGACGTATACGTTAATGACGCCTTCGGCACCGCCCACAGAGCCCATGCCTCCACCGTGGGTGTCGCCAAATATCTGCCCGCTGTGGCGGGCTTTCTGATGGCGCAGGAGTTGGAGGCCCTGGGACGGCTGGTACATGACCCGGAGCGTCCCTTCGCTTGCCTCATGGGCGGCGCCAAGGTGGGCGATAAGATAGGGCTCCTGCAAACTATGCTCAAGAAGGCGGATCAACTGCTTGTGGGCGGGGGCATGGTCGCCACTTTCCTGAGGGCCCAGGGCCACGAGGTGGGGCGTTCTGCAATCGAGGAGGACAAACTGAGCCTGGCCCGTGACCTGGTGGAGGAGGCCTCCCGGTCCGGCGTGCCCCTGCATCTGCCTCCCGACCTGCTTGTAGCTGAGGAAATCAGGGCCGGAGCTGCCACGCAGGCTGTGCCGGCAACCGGTATACCGTCGGGTAGTCACATAGTGGATATCGGCCCCGAGTCTATCGAGCTATTCCGCAGCGAGTTGAGGAAGTGCCGCACGGTTATCTGGAACGGACCCATGGGGATCTACGAGATACCGGAGTTTGCCGAGGGAACAAGAGCGCTGGCCACGACTCTGTCTACCCTCGACGCTACCACTGTGATCGGTGGGGGCTCGACTGCTGAGGCAGTCCATGAGATGGGCCTAACCGATAAGATGACTCATGTCTCCACAGGAGGAGGCGCGAGCCTTGAGTTCCTGGAAGGCGCGGCCTTGCCCGGAGTCGAGGTCTTGCTTGACAAAGATTGAGAGGAGAGGATGATATGCGGACACCCTTCGTTGCCGGAAACTGGAAGATGAACACAACTGTCGCCGAAGCCGAGAAGCTCGTTCTCGAGATGCTGGATGGACTGGGCAGGATCGGAGGAATCGAAAAGGTGCTCTGCCCACCCTTCGTGTCTCTGGTCGCTATAGAGATGATGCTCAAGGGTTCGACCATCAAGCTGGGCGCTCAGAACATGCACTTCGAGACGAAGGGGGCTTACACGGGCGAGATCTCGCCGCTCATGCTGAGTGATATGTGTGAGTTCGTCATACTGGGGCATTCTGAAAGGCGTCATTATTTCGGGGAAACCGACGAGATAGTCAACAAGAAGGTGAAGACGGCTCTGACAGGTGGGCTGAAGCCCATACTGTGCATCGGAGAGAGGCTCGAGGAGAAGGAAGCCGGCAAGACGGAGGAGGTCCTGAGTAGACAGGTCAGGAATGCGCTGGATGGGATACGTCCCGGTGGCCCGAGCGGAGGCTCGGAGTCCCGACAGACGCAAGACGAGCACATGACCGCGCGTCTTGTGATCGCCTACGAGCCGGTCTGGGCCATCGGCACGGGCAAGGCGGCAACCGGTGAGGAAGCCGCCACGACCATCCATTTTATTCGTGGCATCGTGGCCGATCTGTGGACTGAGGCCCTGGCACAGGACCTGCGGGTTCTCTACGGCGGCAGTGTCACCAGCGCCAACATCGGCGAGTTCGTGTCCCAGCCCGTAATCGATGGGGCCCTGGTCGGTGGAGCCAGTCTCAAGGCGGAGGAGTTCGTCGGTATTGTCGAGCGGACCGCCGAGATCAGGAGGGCGTAATCCAGGCCGCGGCAACCGGTTGATGAGAAGATGATGGCAGTCATCGGTCCGATTCACATCCCGGCCGGGCCTTGCTGACTGCTCGACAATGGTCGTCATAATAGGCCCCACAGCTATAGGCAAGAGCGAGCTTGCTTTATCTGTGGCTCAATGCTTTCCCGCAGAGATAATCAGCGCTGATAGCCGCCAGGTCTATCGCTACATGGATATAGGCACTGCCAAGCCGGGTGCAGAGGAAAGGGCAGGGGTTCCCCACCACGTCATCAACGTAGTCGACCCCGACCAGGAATTCACGCTGGCGATGTATCATCGACTCGCTCTGGACGCCAGGCGGTCCATTGAACGGCAGGGGAAGCTGCCGTTACTGGTCGGTGGAAGCGGGCTCTATGTGTGGTCACTGGTGGAGGGATGGAAGATACCGGAGGTGCCGCCCGACCAGGAGCTAAGGCGTCATCTCGAGGAGAGAGCGGAGCGAGAGGGCAGTCAACTCCTCTATCGGGAATTGCAGGCCATCGACCCCGAAGCAGCGGCCAGAATCGATCCGCATAATACCCGGCGCATAATACGGGCGCTGGAAATCTCCCATGCCACAGGACAGATCCCCTCGCGCCTTCAGCAGAAGGAGCCACCGGATTTCCCGGTCCTGATCATCGGTTTGACGCAGGAAAGAGGCGAGCTGTATAAGAGGATCGACAGCCGTGTTGACGATATGATACAGCGAGGACTGATCACAGAGACGGAGCAGCTTTTGAAAAGAGGTTATGCTCCTAAGCTGCCTTCCATGTCAGGAATAGGCTACAGGCAGATGGTTGAGTTCCTCCTCGGAGAGATGACTTTGTCGGAGGCTGTTGATAAGATGAAGTATGAAACACACAGGATGGCCCGGCGTCAGTATGCGTGGTTTCGCCCTAGGGATAGGAGGATACGCTGGTTTGACATCGGTGACGCTAACGATAGAGCCAGTGCGATGGTCCTGGCGAAAGTGAAGGAACTGATTGGGGGCTTCGTTTCATGAGACTTGCGCGTCGACGGTCACGCGGTACTGATGTTGACATAACGCGCGCCACTGGTTATGTGTGAGCCGGGAGGGAAGGATAAAGCAGAAGCTATTTACTACTAAGGCGAGACGAGAGCGGGCGTTCCTCGTGGGAGTAGGGAGCAAGAGCCATGACCACGAGTGGTCGCTTACAGACTCGCTGCACGAACTGGCCTATCTGGCCAGGACAGCAGGGGCCGAGGTAGTCGGTACATTGACGCAAAAACTGGACACGCCTTCTCCGACCTACTACGTAGGTAAGGGCAAGGTCGAAGAGCTAGTCGAGGCCAAAGAGCAAACTCCGTACGATACAGTTATCTTCGATGACGAACTGACACCGCGCCAACAGCGCAATCTCGAGGATGTGCTGGGAGTCAAGGTTATCGACCGGAGCGCGCTCATCCTGCACATCTTTGCCGAAAAAGCGCGCACCCGGGAGGGAAAACTACAGGTTGAGCTGGCCCAGCATCAATACCTTTTGCCCCGGCTGATCGGGCAGTGGCGTCACCTGGAGCGACTCGGGGGTGGTATCGGCACCAGGGGGCCCGGAGAGGCACAGCTGGAGACCGATCGCCGGCTCATCCATAAGCGCATCAGTCTGCTACAGCAAAAACTGGAAAGCGTGAGCAAACAGCGGTCTCTTTACAGGAAGAGGCGTAAAGAATGGGGCATACCTGTTGTAGCCCTCGTAGGTTACACAAACGCTGGCAAGAGTACCCTGTTCAATGTGCTTAGCAAAGCCGGCGTGGGCGTGGAAGACAAGCTCTTTTCGACCCTGGATCCCGTGACCCGGCGGTTAACGCTACCCACAGGGCAGCGATTTCTCATCACCGACACCGTCGGCTTCATCCACAAGCTGCCGCCTTCGATCATCGCCGCATTTCGTGCTACGCTGGAGGAACTGGATGAGGCCGACCTGCTTTTGCACGTAGTTGACATAACACACAAGAATGCTTCTCACCAGTGTCTGACCGTAGAGAAGACACTGAAAGACCTGGAACTGGAGGACAAACCGACGATTACCGTGTTTAACAAGCTGGACCTGGTCCTGACAAGTGAGGAGGAGTTCCGGGGGTTGGACACGGCCCCTTACTTCGGAGAAGAGGTCCAATTGCCGGGTGAGGCAGTTGTCTTCATCTCTGCGGCAAGGGGTTGGGGACTGGACAGTCTGCTGGAGAAAACCGCGTCACATCTGTGGACGCCCGACTAGGCATAGAGAACTAATTTCGCTAATCTCTTTCGCCGAATATCCCCGTGCCGATCCTGATTATGTTGGCGCCTTCCTTGAGCGCGACCCTGTACGAGTCAGTCATGCCCATGGAAAGATACCTCATATCCACGTGGGGCAACGCCAGGCTCTTGACCTCCTCAAAAACCTTCCTTGTGTCCCCAAAATAGGGCCTTGAATCCTCGGGGTCTGCCAGGAATGGCCCCATAGTCATGAGTCCCATTACCTTTATGTTGTCCAGACCGGACGTTTCCCGTACCAACTGCTCGACGCCCTCGGGATGAACGCCCGACTTCTGTGGTTCTCTGCCGCTGTTCACCTCAATCAGTATAGGCATCGTCTTACCTATCTGAGCGCACTTCCTATCGATTTCGCCGGCTATTTCAAGGGAATCGACGCTTTCTATCATGTCGAATATCTCCAACATGCTTCTGCGCACGCTGTGTTTCCGAAGAGTGCCTATGAAATGCCATTCTGCGCTCTTTCCCACCAGCGCGTATGCCTCTTTCGCTTCCCTGACGTAGTTCTCTCCGATGAGCTTTATCCCGGCCTGAACAGCCTCCAGGACTTCCTCGGGTGTCCTGGTCTTGGCGGCGGCCATCAACTCTACCCCATCCTGCAACTCGGCTAAGAGCCGGGCGACGTTTTCCCTGATGCTACTGCGGGGCATGACATGATTGTAGTCCATTCGGTTTGCCGGCTTCAACACGGAAGACTGCTGTTGTTCGGGGCATCACGGCCCTACATAGATGGTCGGGTACCCGGCTCTATCTGGCGGCTCTGCTTGTCGGTGAGGGTGAAGGCCTGGATGCGGTTTGACACTGCGCTGGGGTAATATGGTATCGTATCAATGGAACCACCGTTCATGAAACGATTAGAAAGGAGCGACTGCGAATGAAGAAAGGATTGTGCCTGGCGCTGGCGATTACGGCTATGCTGGGCGTGCTAGTGGCCGGCTGCGATGACAACGATGTGGCTAACGGCATTGACAACGGTGTTGACAACGGCGTCGAAAATGGTGTTGACAACGACGTTCCCGATGTCGAAGGTGCGACCAGCCTGCAGTTCACCGTGGAATGGAGCAACGGTGAGTCGGGCAGCTGGACCTATATGGCGAAGGATATGGGCACCGAGGACCTGAAGCTGAGGTTCGAAGGTGTTTTCGAGGGCGTTGAAGAGGGTTTCATAGTAAACGGAGAACTGCGGACTATGTGGGCCCTTGAAGACGGTGTCTGGGTTGATCAGGAAATCCCCGCTGAATACTGGGACATGTACTGGGACATGTGGGCGGCTCCGTTCGAAGCGTACGTAGGGGAGCTGTATGGATGGACGGGTGGGGAGTGGGGCTATACGGATCCGTATACAGGGTTGCAGGTCAGGATCTACGACGTAGCTGTGAATCCAGACCTTCCCGACGCATTGTTCGAAGGTTAGACGGTTATCAGCTAACTGCGGCTCGTGGATTTCGTAGCAGGCAGCCTGCTTTTTCGCTGGACCGCCAGCAACGGGTTGTTTGTTCGCAGTTTGCGTTGGGGCGGGCCGGCCGGGTCTGAGACACCCCTCCTTGCCTCAATGGGTAGTGGCGCGACTCGATTGAGGGCGTGTTCCGCTTCGTGGTGCTCCATTCCGCTATCGAAATCGTGAGGCTGCTTCTATGACGTTCCAGCCACTCCAATGCTCTGGTAACACAGGTTGACGGCTCATGAGGAGGAAGGAGGGCAGAGGCATTTGAGGGGCGGACAGCACTTGGCAGGGATGAGACATCTAACTCACCTCAACGGGTCGTACTGCTGTCAGGGACGACTGCACAGGTTGCCCACCACAATGGCTTGACAAGAAGGGATTGTAATTGTATGATGGGATTGAGTATAATATCCCTTACACTCAGTTATGCGCCGCCAAGGAGGTGAGATCAATGCTACCTCATGTCGATGATTTCTTGCTCAATCTGCAGGCCAGCAAGTATTCGGCGAAGACCATCTACAACTACGAACGGGACCTGAACGTCTTCAGCAGTTTCCTGGACGAAAGCGACATCCCTTTCGACAAGATCGACAAACGCGCTATAACCTATTACAAGGCATATCTGGTCTCCCGCGACCGCAAGACGGCGAGTCTGAGCAGGCAGAGCGATCGACAGCTTGATTCCCGCTCAATAAACCGCATGCTCTCGGCCTTGAGGGGCTACCTGCGCTACCTGATCGACATCGATTATCCCTGCCCTCTACCCCCTGAAGCAGTCAAATTGACCAAGGCCGGCAAAAAACACCCGCAAGTAGCCGAACTGGTGGACCTGATCAGGCTAATCGAGGCTCCCGCTACGCTGGAGTCTAATCCCAGGACGGCCTTGAGGAACCGGGCCATGCTGGAAGTGCTATTTGCCACGGGCATGCGCATCTCCGAGCTTTGCAGCCTGGACCGTAATCAGATCGATGAGACCGGGCGGATCTTCATCACTGGCAAAGGCAGGAAGCAACGTTTTGTCTACCTCACCTCGCGGGCGAAACAACACGTGGAAGCATACCTGGCCATACGCCAGGACGGTTGTCCTGCCCTGTTCGTTCCCTATGCCGGTCGAAATGCATCCAAAGCCAGGAGAAGGATCTCCACGAACTATCTTCAGGACAGGATCAAGAGATACCGTGACAAACTGAAGATTAACGTACCCACCTCCGCCCATTCGCTGAGGCACGGCTTCGCCACCTACCTGGCTGAAAAAGGCGCTAATCCGGCGGCGCTTCAAATCCTTCTCGGACACGAATCTCTGGATACCACCACCCGCTACGTGCATGCCTCCGATAGGTATGCCGAAGAGACACACCACAAGTACCATCCCCTGGCCGGATCAGGCTAACACCGCGGCGAACTGACATTATGTCAACTTCACTCGCCCGGTGCCCGGGCTGAGCTGATTGCTGCGATTCTTAGGCACCGGCCTGTCACTATCCGTGCTATGTTGGAATGTGCTGGTCCGAAAGGTCCAGCGGCGGTACGGAGATGCTCAGTACCAAGGCTTCAGCATCGGTCTGGATACCATGCAAGGTATCCGGGGGAACCCGCAGGATCTGGTGCTGCTTGACCGTTACCGGCTTGTTATCGACCGTCGCTCTGGCAGTTCCCTCCAGCACGAAGTAGATCTGTGTCGTCCTGTGGTGGTGATGTGGTTGGACGAATCTGCTGCCGGTCAGTTTCAACAGCCTGAGGCTACATTCCGGCGTCTCCTGGTGGGATATCACTTCATAGTCTCCCATATGTGTGTGTGTCATGACTACCTCCTAAGGGATCCGAGGCGCTTCGGGTTCGGCAGAACCTGAAGGCGGTTGACTATATTCTAACAGGTTGACAAGCAGAATGTCTCTCGGCTATACCCAGCCACGCAGCTTCATGGCCTGTACCACGTGGTCGACAGCCCTTACATAGGCCGCCTGCCGCATGTTGATCTTGTAATCGCGGCTGGTATTCAGTACAGCGTGATAGGCTGCAGTCATTTTCCTGTCCAGCCGCTCACGGACCTCAGCTTCATCCCAGAAATGCAGGTAGAAGTCCTGGACCATCTCAAGGTAGGAGACTGTAACGCCGCCGGCGTTGCAGAGTATGTCGGGAATCACGTGAATCCCTTTCTGATACAGAACCTCATCGGCTTCCGGGGTAGTGGGGCCGTTGGCTAGCTCGGCAACGATGCGGGCCTTGATATTGCGAGCGTTTCTGTCGGTTATCACGTTTTCTATGGCTGCCGGGATAAGGATGTCCACATCCATCTCCAGTAGCTCTTCGTTGGAGATCCGGTCCATATCCGGCAGGTGGCACACCGAGCCGGTCTGGGCCTTGCACGAATGAGCAGCCTCGGGGTCCGCCCCCACTGTGCAACACACTCCACCCCCGCTGTCACATATGCCGACTATCCTGGCGCCGAACAGCTCGCTGCAGAGGCGGGCTGCGTGATATCCGGCATTGCCGTAACCCTGCACGGCGACGGTGGCTCTGCTCAGGTCGATGCCGAGCGTTGTTGCCGCCTCGCGAATAGTATACATGCCGCCTCGAGCTGTGGCATCGGCCCTGCCCAGAGAACCGCCCACGGCCGGAGGCTTGCCTGTGACAACC
>PWRA01000106.1 GCA_003556385.1 Dehalococcoidia bacterium
AATGAGTAATTTTAAGGAGGTGAGCCGGTGACGTGCAGCAAACACGCTCCGACACCATAGACAGTGGGCATACTGAGATTCTAAGAAAACGAACGATTCGCACAGGGAGGTGAAAATCGTGAAACGTCGTTTCGTAATTCTGGGGGTGGTTCTGGTGGTGGTGGGTCTGGCGTTAGGCGGTGTAGTCCTCGCTGGAGGGAATGAGAGAACTGCTGACCAAAATGAGAAGAGCGCCGGTCAGACGGAAGCACTAGACGCAGCTCTTGTCGAAGAGGTCAGAACATCGGACTTCATTCTGTCGGTGGAAATCCCTGAGGAAATCAGAGCCGGGGAGGTCTTCACCTTGAGAGTAACGCTGGAGTATATAGGAGAGGAGGACATACGGTTGTTCCATGGGGCCCCTGTCATTCTATTCTACATACTCGACGGTGACGGAAAATACGTGTCAAATGACCTCTTCGACCATCCCAGAGCCTACCTTAGTATCGCAGTGATAACCCCACTTGAACCCGGACAGACAATGAAGGTAGAAGACGCGTGGAAAATCGACTATCCGGGTGAGTACGAGTTAATTGCTGCAACTACTCTACTCGCCAATGAGTGTCCGTGGGAAGAGTTGTTTGAAGGCAAGAACTATGAACGCTTCCTACGTGATGATATGACCGAACGAGTGGAAGAACTGAGAAGGAGCAGGATAGCTACTGCTCCTATAGAGATCACCGTCGTCGATGGTTGATAGGAGACTAAGGTCGCAAGACGGATGCAGTGGCTGGTATTGCCTGACACCGACCTTGTGGATTCGGACGCGAGTTGATATGCTGTGAATGAGAATCACATGGGAGGGAAGCTATGAAGAGGCGTCTACTCATAGTGCTGGCGGTACTGGGCGTGCTGGTTGTTGTAGCTACTGTGGTGGTCACCGGTGCGATCCCCATGGGCACGGTGATCCTTAGCCTGGACCAGGAGTCATATCGTCACGATGAGACCGTCACTCTGACCATCAGGAGCCTCCGCACGGGATCAGTCCAGTTCGGGACTCCCTTCAAGATTCAGAGGTTTGACGACGGAGATTGGGTTGACGTTCCGTTTGGCCTGGGGTGGGTTGACATGCCTGAAGGTCGGTCTGCGGTCTGGACCAGCATCATGATAGTCCTATCGCCGGGACAGGCCTACCGGCAGAGTTTTCGCCCGCCGGAGCATTTCTTTGAAGGGTCGAGGCCGGGAAGGTACCGGGTGATCAAAGAGGTTCGGGTGGGTATGATACACCACGACTACGGGGCACCAAGTCGTGAAACCCGGACCCTCGTTGCCGAGTTCCGCATAGAGAGTTAGCTCTGCGAACGGCAGGGTGCCGGGCGATGATCATCTCTTCCCTACAAGGTGGGAAGCTACGGCCAGGCGTGGGCGGGGGCTCGAGGGAGCCGGCTACGACCGGTCCAGTTGTTCCAGCGCCCGCTCCAGGTCAGGAGGCAAGGGCGAAGTGAACTCCCGGTACTCGCCATTTAATGGCAGGCGAAAGCCGAGACGGTAGGCGTGGATGAACTGCCTGGCCACGTGAGGTGATCTCACTCCGTACGTGGTGTCTCCGACCACCGGGTAACCGATGGCCGAAAGGTGCACACGGATCTGGTGTGTGCGCCCCGTTACCGGTGTGACTTCGAGCAGAGTGTGGCCGTCCAGGTACCGGCGGACCCTGTATTGCGTGATGGCCTCCTTGCCTTCCTGCACGATGGCCATCCTGCGCCGGCGGTGCGGGTCCCGCCCGATAGGCGCTTCGATTATCCCCTCCCCGGGTGAAAGCCGCCCCTTGACCAGGACCAGGTACCCCTTGGTTACAGCCCGGCCCTTGAACTGCGCAGCGAGGTGCTCGCGGGCAGGGTCATTCTTGACGATGACTATCAGTCCGGATGTGTCTTTGTCGAGTCTATGAACAATGCCCGGGCGCGTCACGTCGCTGTTCATAGCTACCTCGGGGCAATGAGCCAGTACGGCATTGACCAGCGTGTGACTCGTGTGCCCCGGCGCCGGGTGGGTTGTCATCCCCGCCGATTTGTCTATGACCAGGATATCCCGGTCCTCGTAGATGACCGACAGGGGGATCAGTTCCGCCACCGGGCCTGCGGGTGAGGGGGGAAGCTCGACCGTTATCGTGTCCGAGCTGTTCAGCTTACGGCTGGCCTTTGCCGGTTGGCCGTTGACCAGGATATGGCCCTGCCTGATCAGCCTCTGTAAGCAGGCGCGAGAGAAGTGCGGCAGAATCCCGGTCAAGTATCTATCGAGGCGGATGCCTGGAAACGGCGAATCGAACCGCAGTCTGCTAGTCTCAGGGCTTCTGTTCCTGTCCATGGTCTCTCTGGAACACGCCCGACTTATAGAGATAGTAAACGAGGGCAAAGACACCCACGGTTATGGCTGCGTCGGCGACATTGAAGGTGGGCCATGAGAAGGACGGGTGCAGGTGGACGCGGATGAAATCCGTCACGTAGTGCGGGGGGCGGATCCGGTCGATCAGATTGCCCAGCGTGCCGCCCACAATCAAGGCAAAGGAAACCGTACCCAGATTATTGGCCGGTGGGACGTAACGCAAGAAGAGGAATATGACTATCAAACCGGCTATGCTGATGCCGATAATGAGACCGGTCTGGCCGGCAAGCAGACCGAAAGCGGCACCGTAGTTTCTGACCAGCACCAGGTCGAGGAATCCCGGCAGCACTGCTACCTGATCCGTTGGAGCCAAATTGGCTGAGACCAGGAGCTTAGTCAGTTGATCAAGAGCAACTACGAGGGCAGAGATTATCAAGAGCCTCAACCTCACCCGTTCCCAGTCCAGAGAACCCCCCGATGCCTGCTCAGTCACAGCGTCTATTCTTCTGTAGCCCTTCGGGTCAC